>NZ_JBJZOU010000014.1:0-248144 GCF_057808395.1 Serratia sp. TSO36
CGCAGAGCGACATCGACGCGCACCTGCCGCTGGCGCCGATCGCCGATAACCGGCTGACGCACTGGCAAAAACTGTTTTACCGTTACGACGCCTGGGGCAACCTGATCAGCCGGCGCAACGGCCTGTACGAACAGCACTACCGCTACGACGCCGACAATCGGCTGGTGCAGGCGCACGGCCGCGGCCCGCAGGGCGAGTTCGAGGCGCAGTATCATTACGACGCGCTGGGCCGCCGCAGCCGCAAGGCGGTGCGCTACAAGGGCAAAACCGAACAGACGACCCGTTTCCTGTGGCAGGGTTACCGGTTGCTGCAGGAGCAGCGCGACGACGGCAGCCGCCGCAGCTGGAGCTACGATCCGGCCAGCCCGTGGAGCCCGCTGGCGGCGCTGGAGCAGGCGGGCGACAGCCGCTCGGCGGATATTTACTGGTATCACACCGATCTGAACAGCGCGCCGCTGGAGGTGACCGACGCGGCGGGCAACCTGTGTTGGTCCGGGCAATACGACACCTTCGGCAAGCTGCAGGGCCAGACGGTGGCCGGCGCGGCGAAGCGGCAGGGCGCGCAATACCAGCAGCCGCTGCGCTACGCCGGGCAATATCAGGACGACGAAAGCGGCCTGCACTACAACCTGTTCCGCTACTACGAACCCGAGGTGGGGCGTTTCACCACGCAGGATCCGATAGGGTTGGAAGGCGGGTTGAACCTTTATCAGTATGCGCCGAACCCGCTGATGTGGGTGGATCCGCTGGGGTTATCTGGAACTCGAATTCCGAGGACAAATGGCCATTGGGATGGCGTTCCTGGTGAAAGTAATTGGTATTCTTATAAGCCAGCGGTAAATGCCGTTACAAATAATCAGCCAATACCATTCTCTAATGGGCGGCCAGATTTTTCTCCATGGTCAAAAGGAAGCATAACTTTTGAAAATGGTGTTCTGGATGGTACTGAAAAAGATTTCCCTAAAGTATACAAAGCAATAGCTAAAGAGAAGGGCATTACGCAAAGTGCTGCCCAAAAATTATTGCGTAAAAATAAACTAACTCCACACCATCTTAGTAATACAGAGATAATATTGGTACCTCGTGGGTTGCATGGAAATGTACCACATATAGGCTCTGCATCAGATATGAGGAATGGAAAAAAATGTTGAAAAAGCTAGAAAAACTTGGTGCTGCTCTGAGTAAACTATCGAATGGGGTAGATGACCCTTTATTCAAGAAACTTGAAAATTACTCTGGTGCTTTACCGAGTGAATATTGTGATTTTTTGGTTAACTTTAGCCAGGGAGCTGAGTTTGACTCTTTAATCGTTTATAAAGGAGTTGAAGCCTCTCCTTGGGCAAGTAAAGATGGATATGATTCACTGGAGTATTTCTATGGATTAAGTAATTCAGAGGGAGAGGGGGATGTCTTTGAGTTCATTGAAATGTATAAGGATGATCTTGGGAGCCAATGGTTACCCATAGCATCATCAGATGGTGGTAATCAAATATGTCTTTGCCTAACGGGGAAAATGGTTGGACAAATCTGGTTCTGGGATCATGAGGCAGACCCTTTATATGATGAAAATCAAGTAATATCAGGGTTGTCACTAGCTGCTTACGATTTGAAAGATTTCATTTTCCGCCTTGAAATTGATAAGGAAGAACCTGATATATCAGGGGTAAAGAAAGTCGTTTTAGATTTTTGAATATATTTATGCTCTTTAAAAATAAACTAAAAGAGCAATAACGAAACTGGTCCTCAGGGTGTTTTTACCTAAGCCCACAGAACGACATCAACGCGTACCTGCCGTTGGTGCCGATCGCCGACAACCGGCAGGTGCAGGCGCACGGCCGCGGCCCGCAGGGCGAATTCGAGGCGCAGTACCATTACGACGCGCTGGGCCGCCGCAGCCGCAAGGCGGTGCGCTACAAGGGCAAAACCGAACAGACGACCCGTTTCCTGTGGCAGGGCTACCGGTTGCTGCAGGAGCAGCGCGACGACGGCAGCCGCCGCAGCTGGAGCTACGATCCGGCCAGCCCGTGGAGCCCGCTGGCGGCGCTGGAGCAGGCGGGTGATAGCCACTCGGCAGATATTTACTGGTATCACACCGATCTGAACAGCGCGCCGCTGGAAGTGACCGACGCAGCGGGCAACCTGTGCTGGTCCGGGCAATACGACACCTTCGGCAAGCTGCAGGGCCAGACGGTGGCCGGTGCGGCGAAGCGGCAGGGCGCGCAGTATCAGCAGCCGCTGCGCTACGCCGGGCAATATCAGGACGAGGAAAGCGGCCTGCACTACAACCTGTTCCGCTACTACGAACCCGAGGTGGGGCGTTTCACCACGCAGGATCCGATAGGGTTGGAAGGTGGGCTGAATTTATATGCTTATGGGCCAAATCCTTTAACTTGGATAGATCCATTTGGGCTGAGCTTCCTTGAGATCGTAGGTGATGCTGCTACGACAACCGGGAAAAAGTTCCAAGGTGCTGAGATTTATAAGATAACTAGTAAAGTTAAAGTTGGGGATGTGACCTTTAAAAAAGGTGATTACTTCTATTTGGATAATCTCCATAAAGATCACTATGAAACCTTCTCATCGTTGGATAAATCCAAAGGAGTGTTTAATTTGGATGGTTCTTATAATGAGGAAAAGTCAATTAAAGCTGCAAAAAGAAAAGGTCCGGGGTGTTAAAGTGGATGATAATTTAAAATATGATATTTTAAAAAACAAAGATGATTTGATTGAAGGTACATTTTGTTACTCTCTATTTGAGGATGCTTTTTTTGATGAGCGGTTACTAATTGATTTAATAGAAAAGTCAGAGTTGTTTGTTAAGGAAAATAATCGAGATGAAGATGTTTTAAATTTGCTGTCATGGGTTGTTAATGGTGTTGATCAGTGTTTCACATCCCACAATGATAAAGATGACTATTATTCAATTGAAAACTATTCTGTGAATTTGGAGAAAAAATGGTGGGAGGTGTGGCGACCTGAAGTTAATAAGATAGTCAATGGTGATAAAGATTGTTAGAGTTTTACAACAAATTTGAGCAACATTGAATATGAGATGTAAGGTAGAGGCTTGAAAAGGAGATATTAGGTTCTTTAAAAATAAAAAAAGGAAGAGTAAAAACATTAGATTGTTAGTTGCATCAAAGGCCGCTTGCTGCAACACCGCGAACCCAATCAGGGCAAACCGGGCGCGCGGCTGGTGTACGATCTGGCGGATAACCTGCTGGGCGAGCGCAGCCCGCAGAGCGACATCGACGCGCACCTGCCGCTGGCGCCGATCGCCGATAACCGGCTGACGCACTGGCAAAAACTGTTTTACCGTTACGACGCCTGGGGCAACCTGATCAGCCGGCGCAACGGCCTGTACGAACAGCACTACCGCTACGACGCCGACAATCGGCTGGTGCAGGCGCACGGCCGCGGCCCGCAGGGCGAGTTCGAGGCGCAGTATCATTACGACGCGCTGGGCCGCCGCAGCCGCAAGGCGGTACGCTATAAGGGCAAAACCGAACAGACGACCCGTTTCCTGTGGCAGGGTTACCGGTTGCTGCAGGAGCAGCGCGACGACGGCAGCCGCCGCAGCTGGAGCTACGATCCGGCCAGCCCGTGGAGCCCGCTGGCGGCGCTGGAGCAGGCGGGCGACAGCCGCTCGGCGGATATTTACTGGTATCACACCGATCTGAACAGCGCGCCGCTGGAGGTGACCGACGCGGCGGGCAACCTGTGCTGGTCCGGGCAATACGACACCTTCGGCAAGCTGCAGGGCCAGACGGTGGCCGGCGCGGCGAAGCGGCAGGGCGCGCAGTATCAGCAGCCGCTGCGCTACGCCGGGCAATATCAGGACGACGAAAGCGGCCTGCACTACAACCTGTTCCGCTACTACGAACCCGAGGTGGGGCGTTTCACCACGCAGGATCCGATAGGGTTGCGCGGTGGGTTGAACCTTTATAGATATGCTCCAAATCCTTTGGGATGGATAGATCCTCTAGGACTTAGTGGCTTAAATAGCCTTCAGCAACAAATAGATGAGATTCTATTGGAACATCTTCCTGCTATACAGAAGATAGATCCAAACGCAACCGTTGGATATAGAGGTAGCGCTGCAAGTGGAATAAGTAAGTCCCATGATCCTGCTATTGCTCGACCTATTAACATGAATGATTTCGATGTTGATGGATTTATTAAGTCGGATTACTTAGCGAGTTCACCTGAGTTTAGGAACAGACGCCGGGACGCATCTAAGCTTGAGGGGATGAAATCAATAGAGGAGTCTATCGATTCGAAGTTAAGACAGAAATTCCCAGGGTTAAGAAATGAACCATTTGGGTTTAGAGTGTTCTACACCCATGAGTTAGATGATCTGGCTAGAAAAGGCGACGTCCAAAGAAGGTTAGGGCGTTTCGGATGTTCATGAAATGGAGAGTGGCTGTGAACGAGAATAGGCAATTAGGTATTTTATTATTGGAAGATATTCCATTTGATGAGCTGCTTATTAAACTGGAAAGGGCGTTTGGTGTTTCACTTCCTTGTGAAGATGATAAGGGGCGGTATGTGGCAAAAGCAGAACTAGAAGATTATAATATAGAGGTTATAGATAGAGTTGATAGGTTGGGGGATGTTCTTTGTGATGATAACCACGTGATCGACGTGAAAATAAAATCTAATGATTTTTTTAATCCAGACTTTGAGAGAAAAATAAAAAAAATACTAAGAGATGGAGATGTGAAGTGGAAGGATGGAATTTGGACTAAGCTTCATAGGGATGAGGATTATAGAGTCGTCTATCCTGACTCTTAATATTCACGTTAACAATATAACCATTTCTAAATCTGCGTTAGAGCCGGCAATTCTCAGTCGGTTCTAAATGTCTAGAATGAAAACTATCTAAAAGAGCAGGTTTGATAATTTTGAAATATCCATCCGTACACATTGATAAATCATTTAATATTACGGTGTCTAACATGATTGATTTTAACGCGAGGATTGTGTCGGGTGTTTCTATAGGGAATGTCGTTACAAATGAAAATATTTCATTATATATTAATGAAATGCACTCCAGATTTAGCGTTAAGATTAAAAACTACTTCCTACCTGACGGGAGTGAGCGAAAGTCATATGCAGTCGATAATACCTTAACCGTCATAACTGATAAAGACGGTGTCATTTTGTCACTTGGATGTAATGCTCATTATCAAGGAGGCTACGATGGAATCATATTCCCCGGAATGAAAATAATAGATATAATCAAACTGACGACATCACAGAAAATATACAATGGTTCAATCATTATTAATGATGACTTTGGTGTTTCGTTTATCCTCCCACCTCCATATGATGAGATCGCCGATGCGGTAAACTATATTCCTGCTGGGGTGATAATAAACGAAATTTTCGTGTCTGATTTTTCATTCTGGCGTTAAATTATGGAGTATATGAGTAAGTTTAGTGGGCATGTAATTAAATTTGGGGTGAGTGATATAGTTGTCACTGGCTACTTAGATTCGGATACAGCGCCGGTTTTTCACCCGATGTATGACAGGGTTTACTTTATATCAGGTGAGACTATACTTGAATTTTACATTCATGATGATGGGGTTGTTAATCCACATTTAGTTGAAAACATCGCTCCGTGGTTTGAAGTGGATGTGGATGATCAATTTTCCATGATGTCAATCTATTTACAAGCTTTTAAAACTGAACGGGAAGTTAAAATAATTGCAGTGAATTATAGTGAAGAACCGTTCCAGTGTTCATCGTCAGGTATAAAGATGGTGACAATGAAAATTCACTGTATTTAGAGCCAAAGAGTTTTTTTGGCTTTTTGATTTCATAGAAAAAACCACGGAATGATTAGGAGTTCAATGTGAGCAAGGAATTAAAGCTTGATGTTATGAATAACAAAAATGACTTGATTGAAGGGACTTTTTGCTACTCGCTTTTTGAGAGGTCGTTCTTTGATGAAAAGCTATTAAGTGACTTAATAAATAATTCAGAGACGTGTTTAAAAGAAAACGAATATGATAAGGATGTTTTAAATTTGCTATCATGGATTGTCAATGGTGTTGATCAGTGTTTTATATCCCATAATGATGAAAATGACTATTATTCAATTGAAAACTACTCTGTGGTGTTGGAAAATAGGTGGGTGATTTTGTGGCGGTCAAAAATTGATAAAATAATTGGTGGGGCGTAAAATGAGCATCAAGAAAATACAAGAGAAATAGGAGGGCAGTCAGTTAATTGGACTGATTCTCATTACAAGTAAAAACAATACAACAAGAGAAATAAATATTTACTCTGAAGAAAGTGATGGTTTCAAAAATACTTTTAATAAGGAGTATAAAATTTCATATGGGAGTGTTATTTAGTTAAGTTCACTCATTAAGAAACGTGATTATTTGTGGTCTGAAATTCAAATAAACAACAAAGTATTGTTTCCAGATGGTGACGTTTTATTTTGCGGGGAGGGCGAAATGGGGAGTGATGGTTTTATTGTCAGAGCAGATAAGTATAATAAATTGAAATGGTTCATGTACTCTACGATCTCTAACCCATTTGTTGATGTTATCAGGGTAAACGGTCGGCTGCATATAAAATCCACGTTGGGTTTTTATCTTGACTTCGGGATCGCTGACAATGATATTTTTCTAATTGACATTATTAGTGTCAAACCTAATGATCAATGAGTTTTTAATGTGATGGAGGTTACCAATGATTAACAAAGCTAGTATGGCTGATGGTATCCTTTTTCGAGATGAGAATGACTCGGATGAAACTGTAATTTTCAATTTTTATACTTGGGTGGAAATGCTTAAAGCGATCATTGTTAAATATGCACAAAATTCTGAAAGTGACGCGGAGTTATTGGTTTTATCACCGAGTTTAGTGTGCAAGCCTATCAGAAGTTATATGGCTGTCTGTCTCAGGATCCATGAAATTGAATATCATTGGGCAATGCTGATAGCTTATGGTGAACAGTATTGGCTGAAAGGTGTAGAATCCAAACAGCCTGATGGCTACTTTGACTGGGATGTGCAACATAGGAAAGAACATAACTTGGCAGAGGAAAGCTTTGTTTTTAGCAATTCATGAATTGCGACCCGATAGGGTCAAACATCCCTCCAAATGTCCAACGCCTTCCTTATCCTACATCCCCCAAACTAAATACCCAATGTCCCATCAATCAGGGTGCGGCAGTGCCCGCCGATCCAGGGTTCGCCGTCAATAAAGCGCACGCTCACGCGGCCATCTCGATTCAGTTGGGTGCCCTGGCGCACCTGGTAGCCCTGTGCGGTCTGGCCGCCGTCGGGAAAGCGGCTGGCCTTCAATAAGCGCGCCAGGCAGGCGTTGGCGCTGCCGGTCACCGGATCTTCAATCAAGGCGCCGCATTCCACCATAAATGCGCGCATTTCGTAATCTGCCGGTTCGGCCGCAGAACAGGCGCCATAGATCACCACGCCATCCACATCGCAAGCCGTTTGCAGGCGTTTAATCGTGGCCTGATCCGGCGTCACCGCCAGGCAGGATTGTGCGTCCGGCAGGCGTACCATCAGCCAGCGAATGCCCATCTCGGCAATCACCGGCAGGGAGCATCCTTCAATCCGCGCGGGCCGTAAAGCGGCCATCAGCCGTTCTGTTTCCTCAGCCGCCATTGGGCGGAGCTCAACTTCGGGTGCGGCGAACGCCAATGTGCCTTCCGGCTGGATATCGACCGCCACCAGGCCGACGCCGCATTCCTGCATCACCGTCCCAGGCCGTTTAGGCGTCAATCCGGCCTCCAGCAGGGCGTGGGCGGTGCCCAGCGTCGGGTGGCCGGCGAAGGGCAGCTCTTTTTCGGTGGTGAAAATGCGCACCTTATAATCCGCCGCCGGGTGCGTCGGTTTAAGCACAAAGGTGGTTTCCGAAAGGTTGGTCCAACGGGCCAATGCCAGCATTTGCGCGCTGCTCAGCCCCTCGGCCTCCAGCACCACCGCCACGGGGTTGCCCTGCAGCGGCGTACGGGTAAACACGTCCACCTGTTTGTAGGCGCGGGGTGTCACATCATCACTTCTGAGCATTGGCCATCATCCGTTATCAACAAAACCTGATGATAACGATATTCGCCAATGGCTTCAAAGGGTTGAGTTTTTTTTTGGGATACCCGCCCGTCGCCATTTCAGCCCCGGCTTGGCGAACATCACCAGGTTGCCCAGCAGGATCAGGCACAGGCCCAGCACGGCGTTGAAGTGCCACTGATAGCCTTCGTAGATCGTTGAGATGGTCAGCGCCACCAGCGGGAATAGCAGGGTGCTGTAGGCCGCCGCGCCGGCGCCGATGCGGCCGAGCAGGCTGAAGTAAGCGGCGAAGGCGATCACCGATCCGAAGATCGCCAGGTACAGCAGGGAGCCGATATAGCGGCTGCTGTATTCCATCTGGAACGATGCGCCCTGCGCCAAGGCGATCAGCGCCATCAACAGCGCGCCGTAGGTCATGGCGTAGGTGTTGGTGGAAAAGATATCCAGCCCGCGGCGCTGATGGCGCGTGCTGATCATGTTGCCCAGCGAGAAGCCGTAGGTGCCGAGCGCGCTCAGGCCGATGCCTTTGAGCAGCTCCGGCGCCATGCGGGTGGCGGCCAGATCTTGCCAGAACAGCGCCACGATGCCGGTCAACCCCAGCAGCGCCGCCGGCAGCAGGTTGGGGCTGGGGCGCTGGCGGAAAAACAGCAGGCTGTTGAGGGCGTTGAACAGCACCGCCATCGAGAAAATCACCGATTCCAGCCCGCTGCTGATATAGGCCGCCGCGTGGTAGAAGCAGAAGAAGTTGAAACCGAACACGCAGCAGCCCTGCAGCACGCAGAACAGATGATCGCGCGGGGCGAGGCGGCGCAGGCGGCGCGTTAGCAACAGCACGGCGAACATCACCGCGGCGGAAATGGCGAAGCGGTAAGCGATCGAGACGGGAATGGCCACCGGGCCTTCCTGTTGCAGGGTGATCGCAATCCAGGTGGTGCCCCAAATCAGCACCACGGCGAGGTACAACAGCGCATTCATTCTATTTGTTACTCCGAAAAAACCGATGGCGCAGTATCCGCTTTGGCGCGCGGCGGCGCTTGCAGCGCTTTGCGCCCAGTTGCATATTCTTGCGTTTTTTTTGCCAAAAGCGCGGGGCGGCGGCTGGTATGCGGCGGCGCCACTCTTTACACTGTCGGCATGTCGAACAACGGGGCCGGCGATGTCCAACTATCAGGCGTTTGAAACACTGCGTGAGCACAAGGCGCGGCTGCACGGCAGCGTGCTGCTGGGCACCTGCGTGGAGCTGGCCGCCTGGTCCAACTGCAACGATCGCGTCACGCAGGAAAGCGCCGATCACCATACCCTGAGCCTGTACGTCGCCGACGGCTATGAGTGCTACCAGCAGGTGCCGGGCGGCTGGCGCAACGGCGGCGGGCCGGATCGGTTCTGCATCATGCCGCGCCAATACGCCTCCACCTGGGACGTGCGCAGCGATCTGTCGTTCGTGCACCTGTATTGCACCGACGGGCATCTGCGGCAGCTGGCGGAGCAGACCTGGGATCGCAGCCCGGCGGCGATCAACGTAGAGCCGCGCAGCTTCGGCGAAGATCCGCAGATCACGCTGCTGTATCGCCAATTTTTGCTCAACTGCGACTGGCGGGACAGCGCCAATCTGCTGGCGCTCAGCAGCGCGTCTAACCTGCTGATGTCGCATCTGATCCAGCGTTACAGCCAGCTGCAGTGGAAGCTGCCGCCGGTGCGCGGCGGCCTGGCGCCTGCGGTGGCCAGGCGGGTGCGGGAATATATCGAAAATCACCTCGATCGGCCTTTGCTGTTGGCGGATCTGGCGGCGCAGGCCGGGTTGAGCGAATACCATTTCGCCCGCATGTTCAAGCACGTCACCGGGCTGGCGCCGCACCAGTTTGTGATGCGCGCCCGGCTGCAGCGGGCGGAACGGCTGCTGCGGCACAGCCAACAGCCGATCACCGAGATCGCGCTGGCGTGCGGCTTCAGCTCCGCCAGCCATTTCAGCAACCGCTTCAAGGCGGCCTATGGATTTGCTCCGCTGCAGGTGCGGCAGGGGCGCTAACCGGGAGGGAGTGCAGCATGGATCAACAGTTTGTCGGGCTGGGCGTGTTGTTTGTCGCCGGATTTGGGCCCATTACGCGTGAGAGCGACGAGAGCAAGGCGTTTTATGTCGAGGCGCTGGGGTTGCCGCTCAAGCCGATGCCGGGCAACGAAACCTATCTGCTATCGGAGCAAGGCGCGCTGGAAGGCGTGAAGCATTTCGCCCTGTGGCCGCTGGCGCAGGCGGCGCAGTCCTGCTTTGGCGACGATCGCTGGCCGGCGGATCTCGCGCTGCCGCAGGCGTGGATCGAGTTCGACGTGGCCGACATGGCGGCCGCCACCCAGGGGCTAGTCGATCGCGGTTATCGGCTGTTGGTCGCCAACCGCGAAGAGCCGTGGGGGCAGAGCGTTACCCGTTTGCTCAGCCCGGAAGGGTTGCTGGTCGGCGTCACCCATACGCCCTGGCTGCGTTAAACGCCACGCCGTTCGCCGCCGCCTTTCGGGGGTGGGCGGCTTAAGAACAAATACGCATTAGCTTAAAGCGATCTGCGCTATAGGCCCATCAAATCTCCGAGCAGTTTCCCTTCCTGAAAGCAGAAATTCCGTTCATTGCGTAAAAACCAATGGCCAGAACGCGCTATTGCCATGCCATTCCGCGGCGATTTTTCGCCGTCTTTTTTCGCCGCCAGGTGCCTGATAGGAATAGAGATTATTCTTATATTTCTGGCCATCGCCAAGTGATGATAATGATTCTCGTTTTCAACCACGGAAAGGAGAAGGAACGATGAAAACAGTGAAGAGAACGGGCATCTCGCTGGCGATAGCCCTGACTTTCCCCCTCGCATTACCCGCCGCTACGGCGGCGCAACCCTCCCTGACAAACAGTAAGGCGGCAACGATGACGGAAAAACACGGGCAGTTCATTGCGGTCGGTAAAGTGGTGCAGGTGACCTTCGGCGATTTCGCCTTCAAGCTGGATTTTACCGATGACAAGACCATGACCTTCACCGGTATCGGCGAGGCGTCGCAGGGCATCACCGACACCGTGCAGTACACCGCGGTGGAGATCCGGCCAAAGGTCTATATGGTCTATTGGCACGAACCGCAGTCCGGCGACAACGTGACGCATATCGAGGACTTTGAGCGCGGCGAGGTGTACACCAACATCGCCGCCAAGGACGGCAGCTTCACCCATCTGAAAGGGCAGCTGAAAATCGTAGATCACTCAGGAAAATAAGGAGCAGTTATGAAAAAGGCATTGATCACCTGTGCGATCGTCGGCGGCTTGCTGGCGAGTTACCCGGCGCTGTCAACGGATCAGGCGGCGTCTGACAAATCGGCCGGCAAAGGCGGTTATCATCATGCCCAGCAGAAGCTGAAGGTGGTGGAAGATCTGTACGCGGGCTTCTTCAACCGCCACGACATCGGCGTGGCGCAGAGGCTGATTGTGGAAAACTACAAGCAGCATAACCCGTTCGTCGGCGATGGCATCAAGCCGTTCCTGGATTTCTTCAGCCAGACCTTTAAAGACAATCCGCAGTACAGCGCCAAAATATACCGCAGCGCGGTCAACGGCGATTTAGTCTATGTTCACGTCAAATACCAAAATAACCCGCAGGATCGCGGCACCGCCAGCGTGGATATTTACCGGGTGAACGATCAGGGGAAAATCACCGAGCATTGGGACGTCAATCAGGATGTGCCGGAAAAATCGGCCAACGACAATACCATGTTCTGATCCGCAAGGGCCGCTGCGGCGGCCCTCAACACGCCCGCAACACTTTATTTACTTACATAAATATTAAATGACCGCCGCGTCGAGTAGGCTACGGCCGCCTTTGGCAGTGGTGGCACGGTTGATGGGCGTCATTGTCCCACCACTGCTTGAGGCGTTTCCCCGCATTCCCCGTTATCCCGCGCGTTGATTCTCCACTTTTTTGAACTGATGGCGCAGCTGCAGCGCATTGCAAAGCACCAACACCGCCGTCACCGCGAACACCCAGCGGAACCCCATCATCGCCGAAATGCCCGACCCCAGCAGCGGGCCAACTACGTTGCCCAGGTACATAAAGGATTGGTTATAGCCGAAGATGCGCCCGGTCACCTGATCGGAGGAATACTTCAGCAGCAGCGCCTGCACCGCCGGCATCAGCGCGCCGTCGGCGAAGCCGAGCAGGAAGCGCAGAATGCCCAGCTGCAGCGGCGTATTGACCCAGGCCATCACGGCGAACAGCCCGGTGGTGAACAGCAGCGCGGCGATCAGGATGCGCGCGGTGCCGATGCGATCGCCGAGCCGCCCGAGGCGCGGCGCCGAGATCAGCGCTGCAATGCCGGGCACGGCGGCGATCATGCCGCTGACAAAGGCGATATTGCCGACGTCGCCGGACAGCTCGCGAATGAACAACGTCAGGATCGGGCTGATGGACGAGTTGGCCAACTGGATCATCAGGGTGCAAACGAACAGGGTGAGGATCAGCGTCGGATAGGGCAGCGAACGGAACACCGCCTTGCCGCTCAGCTGATCCGCTTTTTTCACCGTGATGCGCCGCTCTTTAATCAGAAACAGCGTCACCAGGAAGCTGACGAACATCAGCCCGGCGGTGACGAAAAACACTACCCGCAGCCCCAGATGGTCGGCCATCAGCCCGCCCAGCAGCGGCCCGGCGATCACGCCGGAGATCTGCCCGGTAGAAAGCGTGCCCAGCGCCCAGCCGCTTTTATCGCGCGGCACCTGCGAGGCGACCAGCGCCATGGCGTTGGGAATATAGCCAGACGTCAGCCCCATCAGGGCGCGCAGTGCGAACAGCTGCCAGACGTTGGTGGCCAGCCCCTGCAGCGCGATGACGATCGCCATGCCCAGCGAGGCGCGCAGCAGCATCAGCTTGCGGCCTTTGCGGTCGGCCAGGCTGCCCCACAGCGGCGACACCACCGCCGAGACCAAAAAGGTGCCGCTGAACACCAGCCCGGACCACAGGCTGAGGGATTGGTGATCGTTGACGCCGAGCTGTTCGACGTACAGCGGCAGAAAAGGGAGGATTTGGCTCATCGCCAGCCCGGTGAAGAAACACCCGAGCCAGACCGAGATCAGATTGACTTTCCACGCTTCCATCGGCTTACCGTACCACGTTGAATAAGGAGGGATTTATTAAGCAAAATAATAATAACACTGCAAATTAATCGGCGAGGGGCAAATGCGTGAGCAAACGTAACCCTGCCGATGCAGTGTCTTTTTTGCTATATATTAATAGCTATATTATCATAGGTAATTGGGTTAAGCCAGAGCCGCGCGATCCGGCGGTGTGAAAGCAGAGATAAACTGAACGCTAGATTGATGCCAATGAAAAAAGATCATCCTGAAGACGTGACGCTGCTGCGCACGCAGTTAATGTCGCTGGTGCGCCGTTTACGGCGCGAATCGCGCAGCGACGAAAAATCCTGGGCCCAGCTGATGCTGTTGGGGGCTATCGATCGCCACGGCGGCGAGGCGACGCCGTCGCTGCTGGCGGAATCGGAGCGCATGCGTTCCTCTAACCTGGCGGCCGCCTTGCGTGAGCTGGAGGCCGATGGGCTGCTGGTGCGCACGCCGGATGCCGAAGACAAACGCCGGGTGCGGGTGCGCCTGACGCCCGCCGGGCTGGGCCTGCTGCAGCAAAGCCGCAGCCGGCGCGAGGCGTGGCTGCTGGCGGCGATGGAGAGCTGTTTAACGGAGCAGGAGCAGGCGCTGTTGATTGAGGCGGGGGCCTTGATGGCGCGGCTGGCGGCGGCGCCGTCAGCGGAAACGGAATAATCGGCGGGGCGGCCGGTGCGCCGCCCCCGCGACGAGGTTACGGCATCGGCCAATCGACCGGCATGGTGCTGACCACGTCCACATAGCGATCCCAGGCCGATGACCAGAATTGGGTGAAAGCTTCCAGGGTGAGGTGGATGCCCATCAGGCCCATCACGAACCAGCAGGCGGTAAACAGGCCCAGGCTGCTGAACATGAACGCCATGCCGTTGCGGCTGGTTTTACGGCAAACGACGTTTAACTGGCTGGCGAAGAACATCATCACGGCGCTCAGCAACTCCCAGCGCATCATGATTAAACCGGTGGCAATGGTACTCATCGAACTCGATCCTATATAACAAAAATCCGCATCCGGCAGGGCGCCGACAGGGAAATGCGGGGGGAATATCGGGAATAGTGTGATTCAGATCACATTGTAGCATTGGGGCGAACGGCGGCTCAATGAGAAGCGCGGTGAAAAAAACGCCGACGGTAACATTCCAATATGCTGAAACAGTTATGCCATTTCATTAGCAACCTTTTCATGGGGCGGTGCGCCCGATAACGCTATGCTTGCCGGCTTTTCAGTTCCCTGATTTTGCGGGGAAATGTGACGCAAAAGGTATCGGCACCGCATGGCCCTGTTAAAAGAAACAATTCGCGACCACTCTGCGGAAGAGAGGCTGTTTATCCGCCGGGCAGGCGTGGCGCTGGCGCTGGTGGTGGTCTGTTTCGGCGCGCTGATCGTCAACCTCTACCGGCTGCAAATCCGCCAGCACGGCTTTTACCAGACGCGCTCCAACCAGAACGACATCAAAATGCTGCCGATCGCCCCCAGCCGGGGGCTGATCTTCGATCGCAACGGCACGCCTTTGGTGCGAAACGTGACACTGTATCGTATCGAGATCACGCCCAGTAAAATCAGCGACATGGCGGCGCTGCTGCAGGCGCTGACGCCGATCGTCGACCTGACGCCGGAAGACATCAGCGCGTTTCGCGACGACATGCACCACAACAGCCGCTACAAACCGGTGACGCTCAAAGCCGGGCTGAGCGACACCGAGGTGGCGCGCTTTGCCGTCAATCAATACCGTTTCGACGGAGTGACGATCGATACCTATCAACAGCGTGAATATCCTTACGGCGCCCAGCTGGCGCACGTGCTGGGCTATGTGTCGAAGATCAACGACAGCGATCTCAAACGCCTGGACAAGGCCGGGCTGAGCGAGAACTATGCCGCCGATCGCAACATCGGCAAACAGGGCATCGAGGCCTATTACGAGGCCGAACTGCACGGCACCACCGGCTATCAGGAGGTGGAGGTGGATAACCACGGGCGGGTGATCCGCCTGCTGAAGGAGCAGCCGCCGAAGGCCGGCAAGAACATCTACCTGACGCTGGATTTGCCGCTGCAGCAGTACATTGAATCGGTGCTGAAGGGGCAGCGCGCCGCGGTGGTGGTGGAAGATCCGCGCGACGGCGGCATCCTGGCGATGGTTTCCAGCCCCAGCTACGATCCCAATCCTTTCGTCAAAGGCATCGGCTATCAGGCCTATAAGGCGCTGCTGACCAACCCGGATTTGCCGCTGATCAACCGCGTCACCCAGGGCTTATACCCGCCGGCGTCGACGGTAAAGCCCTACATGGCCGTTTCGGCGCTGTTCGCCGGGGTGATCACGCCCACCACCACCTTTTTCGGCGCGCCGACCTGGACGCTGCCCGGCACCGAGCGCCGCTACCGCGACTGGCTGAAAACCGGCCACGGCATGCTCAACGTCACCAAAGCGATCGAGGAATCCGCCGACACCTTCTTTTATCAGGTGGCGTATGAAATGGGCATCGATCGTATCCACCACTGGCTGAGCCAGTTCGGCTACGGCCAGTCCACCGGCATCGATCTGAACGAAGAGTACCGCGGCGTGCTGCCGAGCCGCGACTGGAAGCTGAAGGTGCACAAAAAAGGGTGGTATCAGGGGGATACGGTTTCGGTGGGCATCGGCCAGGGGTATTGGGTGGCGACGCCGATCCAGATGGTGAAAGCGCTGACCACGCTGATCAACAACGGCCAGGTGAAAACGCCGCACCTGCTGTATTCGCTGCAGCAGGGCGACCGGGTGACGCGCTACCCGCCGCCGGCGAAAACGGCGCAGATCGGCGATCCCAATTCGCCTTACTGGGGCATCGTGCGCAACGGCATGTACGGCATGGCCAATCTGCCGAACGGCACCGGGTACAAGCTGTTCCACACCGCGCCGTATCAGATCGCCGCCAAATCCGGCACTTCGCAGGTGTTCAGCCTGAAGCAAAACCAGACCTACAACGCCAAAATGATCCCGGTGCGGCTGCGCGATCACATCTTCTATACGCTGTTCGCGCCTTACAAAAACCCACGGGTGGCGATGGCGCTGATCCTGGAAAACGGCGGCGGCGACGGCGTGGTGGCGGGGCCGACCGCGCGCGCCATCCTCGACCATATTTTTGACCCGGCCAACGCGCCGCAGCCCGGCGATGCGGGGCAAAGTAAACCGCAGTTAAACGACAGTGCCGATGTGCAACGGTGAGGCGGTTTGTTTTTACTTTCTTACAAACTGCAATCTCCTGACCATTTCCGGCAAGGTAGACTGAAATAACACCATAAACCGAATAAAAACGCAGGGTTAACACAACAGTGGCGCCATCGACCAAAAAAAGCGGTAAAACCTATTCCACAGTTCGTTTCGGCTGGATTTGCGCCGGCATGCTGGTCTGTTTTTTTCTGTTGGCGTTCAGGGTCGGTTACCTGCAGCTGCTGGAGCACCAGCAGCTGGCGGATCAGGCCGATCAGCGTTCGATCCGCACCCAGGTGGTGCCGACCAACCGCGCCATGATCACCGATCGCAACGATGAGGCGCTGGCGGTCAGCGTGTCGTCCAAAGACATCGTACTGGATCCGAAGCATATTCTCGATTCCCAGACCGACACCGGCAACGAGCGCTGGCAGAGCATGGCCAACGTGCTGAAGATCCCGCTGGCGGACGTGCAGCATCTGATCCAGAGCAACGCGCACAAGCGTTTCGTCTATCTGGCGCGCAAGGTGGAGGACGACAACGCTGCCTACATCAGCAAACTGCACCTGACCGGCGTCAGCACCGAGCAGGATTTCAGCCGCTTTTATCCGATGGGCCAGGACGCCGCCGGGCTGATCGGCATCGTCGGCCAGGACAACCAGGGGCTGGAGGGCATCGAGCTGGGCTTCAACCCGCTGTTGCAGGGCAAAAACGGCCTGCGGGTCTATCAGAAGGACGGCAGCGGCGCGGTGATCGGCGTGCTTAAAAGCGTGGATCCGGTGCCGCCGCCAAACGTGACGCTCAGCATCGACAAATTTATCCAGTACGTACTCTATGCGCAGATCCGCGACGGCGTGGTGGCCAACCAGGCCGACTCCGGCTGTGCGGTGCTGGTCAAGATCGACACCGGCGAGATCCTCGGCATGGCCAGCTACCCGTCGTTCAACCCCAACAACTATGCCGGCACCCCGGCGAAAGACATTCGCAACGTGTGCAGCAGCGACAGCTTCGAGCCGGGCTCGACGGTGAAACCGGTGGTGGTGATGGTGGGGCTGGAGCATAAGCTGATCCGGCCGGATACGGTGCTGGACACCACGCCGTATCGGGTGAACGGTCACCTGATCAAAGACGTCGGCCACTGGTCGAAGTTGACCATCACCGGCGTGCTGCAAAAATCGAGCGACATCGCGGTATCGCACATTGCGCTGGCGCTGCCGGCCACGGTGCTGCCGGCGGTCTACCGTAGCTTTGGCCTGGGGCGGCCGACCGAGCTCGGCATCGGCAACGAGAGCAGCGGCTATCTGCCACAGCATCGCGAACGCTGGGCCGATATCGAACGCGCTACCTTCTCCTTCGGCTATGGGCTGCGCGTGACGCCGCTGCAGATGGCGCGCGAGTACGCCGCTATCGGTTCCTTCGGCATTTATCGGCCGCTGTCGATCACCAAGGTGACGCCGCCGGTGATGGGGCAACGCATTTTGCCGGCGGATACGGTACGCTCCGTGGTGCATATGATGGAGAGCGACGCCTTGCCGGGCGGCAGCGGGGTGAGCGCCGCGGTGCCGGGCTACCGGCTGGCGATCAAAACCGGTACCGCCGAGAAAATGGGCCCGAGCGGCAAATACGACGGCGGCTACATCAACTACACCGCCGGCGTGGCGCCGGCCAGCGATCCGCAGGTGGCGCTGGTGGTGATGGTCAACAACCCGAAAGCCGGCAAGCACTTCGGCGGTTCGGTGGCCGGGCCGGTGTTCGGCAAGATCATGGCCCAGGTGCTGGAGCACATGAATATTCTGCCGGATGCCCAGCCGCTTAACGTGGTGTCGTCGGTCAAGGGGTAACCGAGGGCGAGCGAGATTCCAGCAGGCGCTTCAGCGCCTGCAGATCGGCGTTCACCAGCCCGGCGTCGCAGGCGAACAGCGCGTCGACCATGCCCGGCTGGCGGCGATGCTTCAGTGTAGATCCCGCCGCGTTCAGAAGTAGTAACCGATGTTCACGTTGGTGCGAAAATACCATTTATTGCTGCCGGAGGATTGGGTGCCGGTCCAGCCGGTGGCGTTTTCCACGCCGCCCCACGGGTTGGCGTTCTGCGCCCAGGTCAGATCCACCCACAGCATCACCGGCATGGCGAACACCTGAACCCCCAGCGTGTTCATTTTAGAATCTGAGCCGCCGTGCCTGTCTTTCCAGAGCACGCTGTAGTCGTTGTAGAACCGCAGCTTTTTCACCGGCCCCCAGGGTACGTCGACGTCGCGCGCCAGGTTGATGGCGGCGGTGGTGGCCTGCGACGGGATCAGATAGGCCGGCGTCAGGCCGTTGCCCCCCATCAGGATCACCGAATTGTTGGCCCCGGCCGGGCCTTTGGCGTCGTAACCGTAGCGGATCACCTGGCCGGACAAATGCCAGGGATCGTAATTCACCAGCGTATGCAGGCCCGCCGCCCAGAAGCTGCCGTTATCGCCGGTCGCCTGGTTATAGAGCCGCGAGGCCGCCAGCGAACCGCCAAACTCATTGTCCCAGCCGCCCTGGTGGAAAGCGCGCGTCAGCCGCAGGTTTACCTGATCGCGTTTTTCGTTGCGCTGCAGGTGCTGCGACGCATAGTTGGTGTTTTTCAGATCGTCGTAGCTGGCGACGTCGGGGGCGTAACGCACGCCGGTCGGCATCATGCGCGGGTAGTAGGCGGCGTCGAAGGCCCAATCGTCATGCTGATATTGGTATTTGGCGCCCAGCCCGGTGTTGACGCCAAAGCCGAGGTAAAACGGAATACCGTACGACCAGCCGAACTGCGGGTAGGGCATCAGGCCGAACGGTTTGAACGGCGCGCCAAGCTGCACGGCGGAACGTTCAGACAGGTGGTAACCGACATAGGCGCGGTCGATGGCGTATTTGCGCCGATCCTGAAACCAGAATCCGCTATCGAAAAACGCGTCGTTTATCTGGCCGGCGGCATCGATGCGAAAGGCGTCAAAGCGTAAATGCGGCGGATTCCGATAATTGCTGCTGTGCCAGTCTTCATAGCGATAATTGGCGCGCAGCGCGCCGCCGATATCAATATTCTTTTTACTATCCTCGCTTTGCCAATGAATATGCGGCAATGCCGGACGGCTTTTTTTTACCGGTGCCGCGGTGGCGGCAGCGTCGTTGGGCAATGCGGCGGTGGCCGCATAACTCACTGGTGAAACAAGGAAAAAACAAAGCGTGATCGTGCGCATGCCTGGCCCCTGATGAAAGTAGACTGTTTATTAAGGCGAGCGAGTTTCACCTGTGAACAGGGCATTCACGCTCATTGGTTTTATATTTGAGACGATTTTATTGTGCGTTTCATATATTAAATTCAGCGTCGGTTAATATATGAAACTTTGTTTCTTGTTTAATGAAAAAACTATAAATCCGGTATTGAACAAGTCAAGAAATAAAAATGAGAGTTGACGGGCAATACCGATTATTGGGGTGCCTTGGTCTCGGGGGCGACGCAAAGCAGGCTGAAATATTAGTGTCATCAATGCCCGTTAGACTCGCGGCATCCTGGTATTACTGACTAAAAATCATGAACATAAAACTGACACTGGGCCGCAGGGTAAAATCTGCGGCAGCGCTGCCGCGCGCGTTTGGCTTCGGCAAGAGCATGGGCTTATTAAGCGGCGTAATTTGCGTTATCGCGCTATTTTCTCTGCTGCAATTGTTTTCCACCGTATTTATTTCCAATATTCTGCGCGACGCCAAGGTTAACCTGGTGACGGGCGACGCCTTGCATCGCCAGCAGGCGACGATGGATCGCGCCAGGCTGTCGCTACTGACGGCCAGCGACACCCTGAACCGTGCGGGCATCTATTATCTGCAGGACAAAGCCACCGGTTCCGACGGCAGCTGGCACAGCCTGCTGGATGAGTCGTTGGCGGCGCTGCAGGCTTCAGAGCAGGCCTTTGCCCGGTTCGAGCGCTTGAGCGCGGATGCGCCGGAAGCGCCGGGTGCCCTGCAAGACAGCTATCGCCTGTTCTATGACGGCCTGAAAGAGCAGGCGCAAGGATTGCAGGGCAACAGCATCGATGCGTTTTTCGCCGTGCCGATCCAGGCGTTTCAGGCGGATTTCAACGAGAAGTATCTCGCTTACCAGGCGCTGAATGAACGGCGTGGCGATGACGTCAACGTGCGGCAGTTGGCGGCGCTGGAGCAGGCCAGAACCTTTGCGCTTGGCGCGTTGGCCGCGCTGGCGCTGATCGCCGTGGGCGTTTGGTTAGGCGTCTCTCGCTGGGTGATCGCACCGCTGCGGCAGGCGATCGCGCACCTCAACGTGCTGGCCGCCGGCGATCTTTCGCGGCCGCTGCCGCCTGGGCGCGCGTTCAACCGTGAGATGCGTCAGCTGCAGACCAGCATTGGCCATATGCAGGGCGGCCTGCAGCGCCTGGTGAGCGAGGTGCGCGATGCGGCGGGCGGGATCCTGAACGGCGTCGGGCGGCTGGCGGACGGCAATCGACAATTGACGGCGCAGTCGGCGAAGCAGGACGGCGAATTGCAGTTGGCGACCGAGCACGTGCGGCAACTGGCGGCGCGGGTGGAAGAAAACGGCCAATATGCGCAGCAGGCCAGCCAACGAACCGAACAGGCCCGGCAGTGCGCCGGCGCCGGTGAGCGGATGATGCAAACCGTCAATGTTTCGATGCAAGGGATCGTCAACCAATCGGCCGAGATGCGCGGCATCGTCGCGCTGATCGACAGCGTGGCATTCCAGACCAATATTCTGGCGCTGAATGCGGCGATCGAGGCCGCGCACGCCGGGGGTCACGGCCGCGGCTTTGCCATCGTGGCCAAAGAGGTGGGCCTGTTGGCGCAAAAGAGCAGCCATTCGACACGCGATATTCAGCAGTTGATCAACCGTTCCCTGCAGCAAATCGATCAAGGCTCGCAGGCGGTCGATCTACTGACGGGCAACCTGCGCCAAATTATCGATCTGGTGAACAAATGCAGTGCGCTGATGGGGGACATTTCCCTGGCGTCGCTCAATCAGGGGGAGAGCATTCAGGACGTGACGGCGCGCATCGCGGCGCTGAATCAGGTGGCGCAGCAAACCGGCACGGTGGTGAACGCGGTGACCGAGGCTTCGCAGCGGTTACAGAGCGAGTCGGAACGGTTAGAAAAAGCGATGGCGCGTTTCAGGCTGCCGGCGCAATAAATACTTCCGATGCAGGTTAATGAATAATAAAGCTGCGCTTAACGTTATTTATTATTTTCGTGCTCTGAGAAAGTTCAGCGGTTAAATAAAAGAACAGGCCGGCGCTTATGGGTTAAAAAAGCGCCGGCCTGCAGAGATTATTTTAACCGGATGATTAACGGCTGGTCTGGTGGCCGATAATGCCGCCCAGCGCTGCGCCGCCCAGGGTGCCCAGCGTACTGCCGTCGGTCAGCACCGCGCCGCCGACGGCGCCCACGCCCGCGCCGATCGCCGTGTTGCGATCGCGATTGGACATATGCCCGCATGCGGTAACGGAAAGCGTTGCCATGACCACCACCAACACACCTGCGGCACGTTTAATATTCATAATGAGTTCCTGGTAAATTGGCTGATTAATGGATTAAAAATAATCCGATTAACCTGCCGGTAGAAGTTGAGATGAATGTATTCCTCCGTAAGAAAATCGAACAGGTAAAAATTCTTAATTTTGCGGCGCTGAAAAGCGATTGCTCGCCGAATGCGCGGCCGCGGGTAAAATCGTGGGTCTATACTGGAAAGACGCCTCGCGGGGTGCGGGGCGTACACTCTGGAGGCCGCCATGTCCGATCTCGTTTCCGCATCCGGCAAACCGGTGAAAATCCCCGGCCCTGATCACCCGATCGCCTTGACCCGCCATCCGACGCGGGTCGTGGTGCGTGCCGGCGGTCAGACCCTGGCCGACAGCCACAACGCGCTCATTCTGCAGGAAGCCAGCTATCCGCCGGTGTTTTACTTTCCGCGTGAGGACGTGAATATGGCGCTGTTGCAGAAAAACGAGCACGTCAGCTACTGCCCTTATAAGGGCGACTGCAGTTATTTCTCCCTGGCGCTTAACGGTGGGCAGGGCGCCAATACGGCCTGGAGCTATGAAATGCCCTACAACGCCGTGGTGGCGATCAAGGGTCATTTGGCATTTTATCCCGACAAAGTGGCGGAAATCCGTGCCGAAGCCTGAGCCCCGCCGCATCCGGGCGTGGGCAGGTTGACATTCTTCTTATCCCTACTCATTATGTGTATTACCGGAAATTGATACGTTTTCCTTATGTTTTAGTCCGACATAAACGAAGCTCTGAGCAGGTGCCAAGGTGTCTACCTCTACGCGATTTGCCGTTGCCATCCATATTCTGACCAATATCACGCTGTGCCGTGGCCAGACGGTGCGTTCCGAAGATATCGCGCGCAGCGTCAACACCAACCCGACGGTGGTGCGGCGCCTCCTCGGCGCGCTGGCGGAGGCGGGGCTGACCTATTCACAGATGGGGCAAGGCGGCGGGGCGCTGCTGGCGCGGCCGGCGGAAGCGATCTCGTTGCTGGACGTGTATCGCGCGGTGGAAGATCAACCGTATTTCATGCTGCACCGTACCCGGCCTAATGATGCGTGCTATATCGGCCACGCCATTACCCCGGTGCTGGAGCAAGAGTTTGCGCGCGTCGGTCTCGCGCTGGAAGCCAGCCTGGCGCAAACCAGCATCGCCGAAATGGCCGGGCAGGTCGAGCGGCGCGCAGGCTATCCTTTTGTCCCTTGTTCGCCGCAATATCAAGCGGATACGCAATAAAAACCCGCGCCAATTCCTTCTTCGCGCAGAGCATTTTTTGCATTGCGTTAATGTAATTGTGTAAGTTACATTAGCTCGCATCAAGTGTGATGTAGCTCACGTTTTAGACTGCCTCCCCACGATACTCAACCGATTGGCCGGAAACCTTTTCTTCCGGCACAGATTCGCTGTGCTTATAAACCAGGAGAGAACGATGTTAGAAATGATTGAAAGCTTGGCCACCGTGGTGGTCCTGGTGCCGGTAATGGTGGCCGTTTTGCTCGGCGCGATTTACGGCCTGGGTGAAGTGTTCAACGTCTTTTCCGCTATCGGCCGCAAAAAAGGCTGATCGGCACGCCAGGGGGCGGTTCTCGTCCTCCGGTCCCCGCATTTTCCTTCCCATCATTACTCCATCGCGTATACCGTCTCTAGTCCCGAAAAAGCCGGGCGCTCAGCGTATCGATAAACACCCTGAGTTTTGGCGTCAGGTGTTTGCTGGAAGGCCAGAGGACTTTAAAGCTGCCGGTGTGGTGGCAATGCTCAGACAAGATCGGTTGCAATCGCCCCTGTTCCCGTGCGCGCTTTACGGCAAAATCCGGCAAACAGGCGATGCCCTGGCCGCTTTCCGCCAGGTAAATCAGGGTATCGACGGTATTGCAGACCAGCCGGGCGTTGATCCCCTCGGCGAGCAGCTTTTCCCATCCGGCGATCGGCCAGGGTTCCACTTTGCCGGTCGAGGGAAATTTGTACAGCAGGCAGGCATGGCCTTGCAGTTCCGCCGGTTGATGCGGGATCCCCATCTGGCGCAAATAATCCGGCGAGGCCACCAGCTGCAGATGAAACGTGCCCAGCTGGCGGCTCATCAGCCGTGAGTCTTCGGTCTCGCCGACGCGAACCACGGCATCAAAACCTTCTTCGATGACATCGACCCGACGGTCGGAAAAATCGGTTTCCAGCTCAATTTCCGGGTAACGCCGAACAAATTCCGCCAGCACCGGATTCAACAGGCCGCCCACCAGCGGCAAACTGACACGCAGCTTGCCGCGCGGCGCGCTGTGCGTATCGCTGATTTCCCGTTCCGCCGCCGCCAATTCCCCGAGAATGCGCTGACAGCGGTGCAGAAACAGCCGGCCTTCGGCGGTCAGCGTCATGCTGCGCGTGCTGCGGTGAAACAGGCGCGCGCCCAGCCGGTTTTCCAGGCGGGCGATGCTTTTCCCCACCGCGGAAGCGGAAATGCCGAGCACGCGCCCGGCCTCAACGAAACTCAGCGTCTCCGCGGCCTGCACAAAGACGCTTACCCCAGACAGATTATCCATTGCTTACCCCATTGCGGACGTGAATGTCCGCTATGAAAGGAAATCTAGCCTGTTTTTCCGTTAATCACCACGCTCTATGCTCGGTGGCGACAGCATGGGCTGACTACCTGGAGCAATAAAGATGAGTGAATACGGATCCTCCACCAACGCGATCGACGGCGCGCTAGAGAAAGCTTTGCGCGAAAAACGCTTGGTTGGCGCGGTCGTTTTGGTGGCGCAGGGCGGTGAGATCGTTTATCGACGCGCGGCGGGCATGGCGGATCGCGAAGCGGGCAAGCCGATGGTGTGCAATACGCTGTTTCGGCTGGCTTCGGTGTCCAAACCGATCGTGTCCACGGCGGCGTTGGCGCTGATGGCGCAAGGCGGCATGCGGTTAGACGATCCGATCACGCGTTGGCTGCCGAATTTTCGCCCGCGGCTGGCGGACGGCACCCAACCGTTGATGACGCTATGGCATTTGATGACCCACACCGCCGGATTAAGCTACCGTTTTTTCCAGCCGGAAGGGGGATTCTACGCTCAGTCGGCGGTCTCCGACGGCATGGATGAGGCGGCGGTAAGCCTGCAGGAAAATGTGCGGCGTATCGCTTCCGCGCCGTTGCTGGCTCCGCCCGGCGCGGCGTGGCGTTATTCCATCGCCACCGATGTGTTGGGCGCGGTTATTGAACAGGCGAGCGGCCTGCCGCTGGCGCAGGCGGTCAAAAAATGGGTGACCGGGCCGCTGGCGATGACGGATACCGATTTCCTGGCGGTGGACGCCGCGCGTTTGGCGGCCGCATACGCCGATCATGCCGGCGAGCCACGCCGCCTGCGCCAGCCGGATCGTTTACCGTTCATCGACGGCAGCGCCGGTTTTCATCTGTCGCCGGCGCGTGCGCTGGATCCGCAGGCGTACGCCTCCGGCGGCGCCGGCATGGTCGGTTCGGCGGAGGATTTCCTGCGCCTGCTGGAAACGTTGCGCCAGGGGGGCGGGCAGGTGCTGCCGGCTGATTGGGTGGCGGCGCTGACCACCAACCAAATCGGCGATCTGCCGATGCCGTTTTGGCCTGGGCGTGGGTTTGGCCTGGGCATCACCGTGCTGAAAGATCCCGTCGCCGCGCAAACGCCGGAGTCCGTTGGCAGCTGGCGGATGGGCGGCACCTATGGCCACTCGTGGTTTGTCGATCCTGCCCGGCAGCTCAGCGTGGTGGCGTTTACCAACACGGCGCTGGAGGGGATGTCCGGCGCCTTTGTCGGCGAGATTTGTCAGGCGGTTTATACCGCGACGGGAGCGATGTGATGGGCCTGTTGCCACCGATTTTCTTCATCGCGCTGGGGCTGTTCGGCGTTTACTGCATCGAGTTTGGCGTAGTGGGTATCTTGCCGCAGATCATCGCGCGCTATGGCATCTCCACGGCGCAGGCCGGCTGGCTGGTCGGGGTCTTCGCCCTGACCATTGCGCTGTTCGGGCCGCTGTTGGTGCTGCTGGCGTCGCGGTTTAATCGCAAACGCATGCTGTTGATCGCGTTGGCTGTGTTTGCGGCAGCCAGCGCGCTGGCCGCTCAGGCGGACAGCTTTGCCATGCTCATGCTGCTGCGCATTTTGCCGGCGTTGTTTCACCCGATCTACTTTTCACTGGCGATGGTGGCGGCCGCGGCGCTTTATCCGCCGCATCTGGCCACCAAAGCAACCGCTTATGCGTTTATCGGCACCAGCATGGGCATGGTGTTGGGGATACCGTTGACGCAATGGATCGCCGGGCAGTTCAGCTACGAGGCGTCGTTCCGATTTTGCGCGCTGGTCAACCTGCTGGCGGCGCTGGGATTGCTGTGGCGCTTGCCTGATGCGGCCGTGCAGCGCCTCAGCTATGGCAAGCAGTTGGCCATCCTGCGCAGCGGCACGCTGTGGCTGAATATCACCACCTGCGTGCTGATCTTTGCCGCCATGTTTGCCGTCTACGCTTACGCGGCCGAGTACCTCAGCCGTGAAATCGGCCTCAGCGGCGGCGCCATCGGCTTGCTTCTGGTGGCGTTCGGTGTGGGCGGTGTCGCGGGCAACCTGTTGGCCGGCAAGTGGTTGAGCCGTCATCGTGCGGTGACGGTGTTGCTGCACCCGATGGCCTTGATGGCGGCCTATGCGCTGCTGTATTGCTACGGCAGCGCGAATATCGGTTCAATGACGGCGCTTTGTCTGTACTGGGGAGCGGCGCACACCAGCGGTTTGATCGTGACGCAGATCTGGCTGACCTCCGAAGCGCCGCAGGCGCCGGCGTTCGCCACCGGGCTGTATATCGCCTTTATCAATCTGGGCGTGGCGGTGGGGTCGCTGGTGGGCGGCTGGTTTATCGCTGCCTGGGGGCTGCCGGGCAGCCTGCTGTGCGGGGCCATGTTTGCCGCACTGGCGGCGATCGCGATCGCCGCCAGGCTGTGGCTGCAACGGCAGGCTACGGTTGCGTTGCGTCAATCATCGCTATCACCTGCCGAAACATCGCGCTTTCCGCATCGGCCAGTTCGTTGACCAGCGTAAAGTGATTGCAGTGGCGATCGGCCAGCAGCTGGACGTCGAGGCCGCGCGCCAGGCAGGCGTCATAATAGGCCTGCGTCTGGTTTTTGAAGCCTTGGGTTTCCCGCTGGCCGACGTCGAGCAGGATCTGCGGCGCATGTTCTTTCGCCGGCAGCAAAAACAGCGGGCTGAGGGCTTGCGCCTGTTCGGGCGTCAGGTGCAGCCAGTCGTTGATATAGATATCGCACAGCGGCCGCAGATCGTAGAGGCCGCTCAGCGCCAGCGCGCCTTTGATCGCGTCGGGCGGCAGGCGATAGCGTTGCTGCCAGCCGTCGGCGATCAGCATGCCGCACAGGTGGCCGCCGGCTGAACTGCCGCTGACGAAAATGCGCGCCGGATCGATGCCGAAGGGCGCCCCGTGATGATAGAGCCAGGCGACGGCGCTGCGCACCTCGTGCACGATCTCCGCCAGCGTCGCTTCCGGCGCCAGCGTATATTCCAGCGTGGCGACCGCCACGCCGCGGCGGGCAAACGCGGCGGCCATCGAGCAGGCTTCCTCTTTACGCTGTGAATGCCAGTAGCCGCCATGAATAAAGATCAGCAGCGGGGCGGGCTGTGCGCTGGCCGGGAACAGATCGAGGCGCTCGGCGGCGCTCATGCCGTAGCGCAGATCGTAAATGCCCGGTGTCTGCGCCCTGGCACGCTGGGCCAGCGCGGCGTATTCCGCCATGCAGGCGTCAAAATCTTCCACCGAAGCGCGGGCGTTGTATTGCACGGCGCGCACGCTCAGGTCTGTAAACGTCAGATCGATGCTCATCACCTCTCCTGATTGTTATGCGTTATGCCCTCATCGTCGTCCCGCAGGCGAAAAGATGTTTGATCTTCGGTGCGCATCATTGCGGCTTCTCTGATGCTGTTTTCTGCTGTATATTGCTGTTTTATGCTTTTTACTGCGGAATAAACCCATGCACAAAGCGGCACGACAGCGCCATTTATTGGATTTGCTCAGCGAACGCGGGCAGGCGGCGGTGGCGGAATTGGCCGGCGCCATCGGCGTTTCGGTCGATACCGTGCGCCGCGATCTGGCCGATCTCGAGCGGCAAGGGTTGGCGCAGAAACATCACGGCGGGGCGATCGCGCTCGAACCGTCCGGCATGCCGCGCCAGGCGCGCGCGGCGCTGTTGCCGCAGGTCAAGCAGCGGCTCGGCCGCGCGGTGGCCGCGCAGATCCCGCCCGGCAGCACCCTGATGCTGGATGCGGGCAGCACGCTGCTGGCGGTGGCGCAGGCGCTGCGCGGGCCGGCCACGGTGATCACCGCTTCGCTGGATATCGCGCAGTGCCTGAGCGACAGGCCGGAGATCAACCTGATTCTGCTCGGCGGCCAGTGGGATGCGCGCCAGCGGCTGTTCGCCGGCAGCGCCACCCTGGCGTTGCTGGAACGCTACCGCGCGGATATCGCCTTGCTGGGCGCCTGTGCGGTGCATGCGCAGCTGGGGCTGAGCGCCGGCGACGAGGCCGATGCAGAGGTCAAACGCGCCATGCTGGCCAACAGCGGCGAGCGCTGGCTGGTGGCCGACCATATGAAGCTGGATCGCTGCGAACCGCATCACGTTGCGGATCTGGCGCAGATCCAACGGCTGTTTACCGATCGCCCGTGGGACAACCTGGACGAACAGTCACTGATTGAACTTTGTGTCGTCGCCGACGACCGCTAGAGGAGAACACTGATGAACGATACCGCTCGACCGTTGCAGGTGGCGCTGATTGGCTACGGCTTTGTCGGCAAGGCGTTTCACGCGCCGCTGATTAACGCGGTGCCGGGGCTGGAACTGAGCGTGGTGGCTTCGCGCGATGCCGCCAAGGTGCATGCCGATCTGCCGCACGCGCAGGTGATCGCCGATCCGCTGGAGGCCATCCGCCGGCCGGAGGTGGATTTGGTGGTGATCGCGTCGCCGAATGACACCCATGCGCCGCTGGCGCTGGCCGCGCTGGAGGCGGGCAAGCACGTGGTGGTGGATAAGCCCTTTACGCTGGACTTGGCGCAGGCGCGCACGCTGATTGCGGCGGCGGAAAAACACGATCGCCTGCTGTCGGTGTTCCAGAACCGCCGCTGGGACAGCGACTACCTGGGGGTGAAGCAGGTGATCGAACAGGGGCTGATCGGCAAGGTGACGCACTTTGAGTCGCACATCGATCGTTACCGCCCCGAAGTGCGGGTGCGCTGGCGCGAGCAGAACCTGCCGGGCAGCGGGCTGTGGTTCGATCTGGGGCCGCACATGGTCGATCAGGCGCTGCAGCTGTTCGGTTTGCCGCACAGCGTGCAGGCCAACATCGTCACGCTGCGCCCCAACGCGCAGGTTAACGACTGGGCCCACGTGGTGCTCAACTACCCGACGCACCGCGTGATCCTGCATGGCAGCATGCTGGTGGCGGGAGGTGTGTCGCGCTTTACCGTGCACGGCGAGAAAGGCAGCGTGGTCAAAACGCGCGCCGACGGGCAGGAGAGCCAACTGCTGGCCGGCGTGACGCCGGGCTCGGCGGAGTGGGGCAAAGACGACGACGCGATGAGCCTGTTTATCGGCACGGAGCCGGTGCGCACGCTGCCGACGCCGGATGGCGATCAGCGCCAGTATTACTTCCAGGTACGCGACGCCCTGCGCGGCGCCGGCAGCAATCCGGTTACCGCTGCGCAGGCGCTGGCGGTGATGGCGGTGCTGGAGGCGGCCACCCTGGCGGCGGAAACCGGCGTCACCCAAACCCTGCCGCTCACCGAGGCGGAGATCGCCGCCTGGTAACGGCTCGCGTCAGATAAGGCGTCAGACGCATGGATACAGTGCATGCCGTGCGTCTTCCGCCATTCCAACCCCTGACATAGGCTAATCCTCAGTCTATGTCAGGAGTGTTTACCATGTTATCCCATCCTTCGCCGCAGGGCGTCCGCGGCATACTGGCCGCACTGTCTCTGAGCATGCTGCTGTCATCGCTCGGCATCAGCATCGCCAACGTTGGGCTACCGGCGCTCGCCGCCGCGTTCCATGCTTCGTTCCAGGCGGTGCAGTGGGTATTGCTCTGTTATTTACTGGCCGTCACCACCTGCATCATCGGCATCGGCCGCCTCGGCGACAGCCTTAATCGCCGCCGCCTGCTGCTGGCGGGCATCGCGCTGTTTACCGCCGCTTCGCTCGCTTGTGCGCTGGCCCCGCAGCTTTGGCTGCTGCTGGCGGCGCGCATGGCGCAGGGGCTGGGGGGCGCGGTCATGATGTCGATCGCCATGGCGCTGGCGGGCGAGGCGCTGGGCACGGATAAAATCGGCCGCGCGATGGGGCTGCTCGGTACCCTGTCGGCAGTGGGCACCGCGCTGGGGCCGTCGTTGGGCGGCGCGCTGATCGCCGGTTTCGGCTGGCGGGCGATGTTTCTTATCAATCTGCCGCTGGGGCTGCTGGCGCTGTGGCTTGCCTGGCGATACCTGCCGAATGGGCCGCGCCCGGCAGCGCGCCAGGAACCGTTCGATCGCGCCGGTACGCTGCTGCTGGGCGGCGCATTGCTCTGCTATTCGCTGGCGATGACCCTTGGGCGCGGCAACTTCGGTGCGCTCAACCTGGCGTTGATGCTGGGGGCGCTGTTGGCGGGGGCGCTGTTCATCGGCGTGGAACGCCGCGCCGCATCGCCGCTGTTGGCGCCGGCGATGTTCCGCCACCCGGCCCTGACGGCGGGGCTGGCGGCCAGCGCGCTGGTGATGACGGTCATGACCGCCACGCTGGTGGTCGGGCCGTTCTACCTGTCGCGCGCGCTGGGGCTAAGCGCAGCGCAGGTCGGGCTGGTGATGTCGGCGGGGCCGGCGGTGGCGATCCTGACCGGCATTCCGGCCGGTTATCTGGTGGATCGTTTTGGATCGCAGCGCATTGGCCAGTTTGGGCTGGCGGCAGTGGCCGCCGGGGCCGCGTTGCTGTCGCTGCTTAACCGCTGGGGCGTGCTCGGCTATGTTGGCCCCATCGCGCTGCTGACCGCCGGCTATGCGCTGTTTCAGGTGGCCAACAACACCATGCTGATGAAGGATCTGTTTCCCGAACGGCGCGGGCTGGTCGCCGGCATGGTGAACCTGGCGCGCAATCTTGGGGCGATCACTGGCGCTTCGGCGCTGGGGGCGCTGTTTTATCTGGCTTCGCAGCGGGTGGTGGGCGCCGCCGCCGCCGCGGCTTACGGCATGCAGGTGACCTACGGCGTGGCGGCGCTGTTGGCGTTAGCGGCGCTGCTCATCGCCTTCGGCGGCCGCCGCCCGCGTCGGCGATGAATCCGTCTACGCCGGTGGCGATATGAACCGAACATTTCATCAGGCGAGATCGCCCCGGTACACCACATGGACCTTGTTGCCGTCGGGGTCGCGCAGGTAAGCGCCGAAATAGCCCTTGCCGTAATGCGCGCGTTCGCCGGGCTCGCCTTCACCGCTGCCGCCCGCCAGCAGGCCGGCGGCGTAAGCGCGTTTGACCTCCAGCTCATCGGCGGCGAGAAACGCCAGCATGCTGCCGTTGCCGGCGCTGGCGGGTTGCCCGTCGAAGGGTTGGTAAGCATAGAAACGCGGCAGCGTTTGGCCCGGCATCACCCAGCAGCGGGCGGCGGGGCCGCCGTCCGGCGTCACTTCCCGCCGCTGTAATCCCAGCGGCAACAGGATGGCGTCGTAGAAGGCGGCGGCGGCGTCCAGATCGCTGACGCCGACGGTAATATGGCTGAACATGGCGCTTCCTTTCCGAAGAGAGAGTATGAACGCATAAAACAGTAGCAGCGATATTGCCGAATGGACAGACCGCAACGGAGGATTCGGATTAGAGACGCGCGCAGGGGCAAAGCGCGCTTCACGGTGTGCGGGGCAGGCCGCCGCTCAATTGCTTTCGACGCGAGGATTGGCGTGAGTCGGTTGGCTGGGATAGTCCACCTGATGCTTGTGCAGATAATCGCGGATCAGCTGGCGCACCACCTGGGAAGGGGTGACGTCCTGTTGCAGGCACAGTTCCTCCAGGGCTTTCTTCTTGTCCGGGTCAATCAGCACCGTTAGCCGCGCCGTTTTCTTTTCCATCAGGATCCTCCAGAGAATGATAACTGAATGATAATACCATGTGGGCGAAGCGGCCAGCCAGACCGCGTCGCCGCCCGTCTTTAGCGGAAATGCAACCGCTCTATTTTGCGTGACAGGTAGCCGAGTTCGCAGTTGAACAGCTCGCCGCTGCTGGCGGCCAGGCTGCGCAGCGCGCTCAGCGGCAGCGTCACCTGGGCCGGCGTGGCGTAAATGATCACGTTGCCGCTGGGGGCGACGCAAAACAGTACGGTGCCGAATATTCGCTGCAGGCTGTGGTACAGCAGGCTGTTTTCGTCAGGCAGATCGTGGTAATTGAGCACCAGCCAGCCCCCGTCGTTCAGCCGCGCGGCGCAGTTTTCCAGGAAGGTCTGGGTGCCTTGCTGCGGATCCATGGCGAACGCCGAATAGAGATCGGAGAAGATCAGATCGTAGCGCGTCTCGACGGGCGGGCGCACGAAGTCCATGGCGTCGGCGGTGCGCAGGCTGATGGTGTCGGTGGCCGGCAGCGTAAAATAGCGGCGCGCGACGGCGATCACCGCAGCGCGCAGCTCGACGACGTCGAGGCGCATGGCCGGATCGAGCGCGTGCAACGCGCGCAGCAGACTGCCGCCGCCCAACCCCAAAATCAACGCCGAGGCCGGCGGTTGCCAGGCTACCGCCATCAGCATCGCTTTGATGTAGTTGTGGATCGGCTGCTCGGGGTTGCTGAGGCTCATCTTGCTCTGTTCGCAGATGCCGTCAAACCGCAGCGTGCGGTAGTCCTTGTGATCGGAAACGATGATTTCGCCCCAGGCGTCGGCTTCGCGAGCGATCACCTGGCCGCGCGGAGAGAAATCGAGGGTTCTGAGTAAGCTGTCAACCAGAGACATGGTATTCGCAGGGCTCCTTTGGCAAGCGGCCTATTTACGGGCGCACATGAAATCGGCGGTGCAAATGCGCCGGCCATCGATGCTGGCGCGGCCGGTAAAGCGGGCGATCGCCCCGCGCCGACGAACAAAAGCGACCTCCATCAGCACCTGGTCCCCGGGGCGGGCGGCGCGATAAAACCGCGCGCGCTGAATGGCGGCGAAATAGTAATGCTCCCCCTCATTCAGCGCCCCGAGATAGTAGTGGGCCAGCAGACCGGTGCTTTGCGCCAGCGCTTCCACCAACAGCACGCCGGGAAATCCGGCGAAGTGCGTGTGGCCGTTCCAGAACGTCGGCTCATTGGCGGTGATGTTCTTGATGGCGCTCAGCCGCCCTTCGGCAATGCAGGTGCCGGCGGGCAGCACGCGATCGACCAGCAGGCAGGGATAACGATGAGGCAAAATCGCCTGAATATCGTTGAATTGCAGGGGGTGACCAGTCAATGGCATGGGGGGCGTGATCCTGTCTGCGGCGAAACCGGTGCGAGCGCCGGCGTTCAGTCCATGATGAGTGTAATAACATTATAATAAAATTATCATCAGATGTGCCAGATGAAAAAAACGACGGCGCAGAAACAGGCGAAGAGAGGAGCGAGAGGGAGGCACCCGATCCTGGCGATCGGGTGTGGCAGCGCGTTTAGTGCTTGGAGCGGGTCACTTTATCCAGGTAGCCCATCACGAAGGCGGACAGCACAAAGGTAAGGTGGATGATCACATACCACATCAGCTTGTTGTCCGGCACGTTCTTGGCGTCCATAAACACCCGCAGCAGGTGAATGGAGGAGATGGCGACGATAGACGCAGCAACTTTGTTTTTCAGCGAGGTGGCATCCATTTTGCCCAGCCAGCTCAGCTTTTCTTTCCCTTCGGTGATATCCAACTGCGAGACGAAGTTTTCATAACCGGAGAACATCACCATCACCAACAGCCCGCCCACCAGCGCCATGTCGACCAGCGACAGCAGGGTCAGGATCAGATCGGCTTCGGCGACAGAAAAGATGTTGGGCAGGACGTGCAGGATTTCCTGAAAAAATTTGATCGACAGGGCGATCAGAGCCAGTGAAAGGCCGAAATAAACCGGCGCGAGCAACCAGCGGGAGGCGTACATCGCGTTTTCTAGCAAACGTTCCATCATAAAATTGTGTCAAATGCGTGGCCAAAAGAGCGCTCAGTATAACGCAGGTGGCCCGGGCGAAATCAACTGGTTGCCAATGGCTTGGAGAAATTTGCGAATGGACGCTCGCTGTGAACGGGTTCATGACAATGAGAACGCATGGGGATAAACTGCCGCGATATCTCACCTTGCTACTGTTTCGTCAAGGGCTGCTCAAAACTAAGGATGGTTATATGGTCGACAATGCGTTTATCGCGAGAACGCGAGCCGTCAACGGCTGCTTTTCCATGTTTTTGCTGATGTTCCTGATTACATTTATTCCGCTGTTCCTTGAGAACAGAGCCGCCTTGATGCGACAAGGGCTATTGCTGCCGCTGCTGTATGGAATGGAGTTCATCGCTATCTTTTCGTTATACCTGCTCTTTTTCCGCCGCAGAGAAGGATTGGGCAAAGGCGAGGTTAAACGCAACGATTTTGCACTGCTGCTGTTCGCGCTGTTGGTGATTCAGTTTATTTTCCCGCGTTTGATGGGCGTGGAGAAAACGGAAACCTGGGTGACGGAGCAGGTGACATTGCCCGGCGAGATTTTGGCGCTCAATGCCGCTTTGTTGGTTTTCGTCGTCCCCGTCTATGAAGAGATCGTATTTCGCGGCTGTCTGTTTAACGCACTGATGTATTGGTTTAACGATAAGGTGATTTGGGCCGCGTTAACCGTGTCTGTCATCTTTGCCGTTTTGCATACCCAGTACACCGATTGGCGCACATTGGCAGCCCTGGTGCTCATCTCGCTGGTGTTAACGGCCGCCCGAGTAAGATCCAAAGGGATCTATTTGCCCATTGGGCTGCATATGACCATGAATGGCGTCGTGATGGCGGTCAGCTATGCGTTAAATTGAAGCTGTGCTTGCCGCCGGATGTTCAGTGCCTGGCTTTCTTCCCGTCGCTGTGGCCGAGAGAACGATCGGGGAAGCTGTGATCGCGCAGCCGCTGCTTCAGCTGCGCCGCATCGGGGAAGCCGCCGTCAATTTTGCGATCCCAAATCATCACGCCATCGACGCTGATTTGATAGACCCCGCCGGAGCCCGGCATCAGCGTGACGGAGGCGAGATCGTCGCCGAAGGTATTGAGCAGCTCTTGCGCCATCCAGCCGGCGCGCAGCAGCCAGTTGCATTGTGAACAGTAGTGGATCGTCACTGCGGGGGCATTTTTCATCGATGATCGACCGGTAGTGGTAACGGCTTGCAATCAGCCTGAGGAACCTGCAAACGATGGTGGCCTCGTCTCGCCAAATAGTCAAGCGTCTGCAGCGGCAGGAATGAGAGGGGGGCCGAGCGCGCGTCACGGCCGCTTGCTGCCGGCAAACCATTCAACCCCACGCAGCATGCCCGCCCAATAAAATCGGGGTAAAAACCAGGCTTTCAGCCACCAGGCCAGACGGCTGGGCTGGGTGGCGTCGAGCAGCGGAAACGTGGGCAGCAATTTACCGTCATAGCCAAACTCCGCCAGCACAACTTTGCCTTTCTCAACCGTCAATGGACAGGAACCATAACCATCATAATGGGCAGTGAGAGGCGCGCCCTGAATCAGCGCCGCGACGTTTTCAGCCACCACCACCACCTGCTTGCGGGCTGCCGCCAGGGTTTTGGCATTTGGCGTCGAGCAACAGTCGCCTACCGCAAAAATATCCGGCCAATGCTTATGCTGCAGCGTCGATTTATCCACATCGCACCAGCCGGCACCATCAGCGAGGCCGCTTTGCGAAATAAACGCCGGGGCCGATTGGGGCGGCACCACGTGGAGCATATCGAAGGGCAGAGTTAACTCGCGTTTTCCTTCTTCATTTGTCTCTACGGCAAATGTCGCTTGCCGCTTCTCGCCATCAACGCGGATCAAATGATGATTGAAATTGACCTGTGCTCGGTATTTTTCCAAATACTCGGTCAGCGGGGGAACAAATTGCGGAATGCCGAAAACCGCCGCGCCCGCAAGGCAGAAATTGACGTTAATATTATTCAGGATGCCTTGGCGACGCCAGTAATCGCATGACAGATACAAGGCTTTTTGCGGTGCGCCGGCGCACTTGATGGGGAGCGGTGGCTGAGAAAATATCGCCTGGCCGCCTTTCATTTCGCGGACCAGTTGCCAGGTATATTCGGCAAGATCAAAGCGATAATTAGAGGTGACGCCATTTAATCCCAGGGTTTCTTTAAGGCCCTCTATTTTATCCCAGCGTAAAATCAGTCCGCATGCAACAATAAGAAAGTCATAGTTTATTTTCCGCTCCTGGCGGGTCTCGATGTATTTTTGACTGGGCTCAACCCTGACCACGCTATCCTGTATCCATGCGGTGCCTGAGGGCAGAACGGCATGCATGGAGCGCCGTGTTTTCGTGATATCAAAGAGCCCGCCACCCACCAGAGTCCATGCCGGTTGATAATAATGACAATCGTTAGGCTCCACTATCGTTATATCGATGTCTTTAACTCGCTTCCTTATGCTTGCCGCGATACCTATTCCGGATGAGCCGCCGCCAATAATAACGACGCTTTTCTGGGGGGTTATTTTTTCTGGTTTCATGCAGGCCTCCTTTCATAAGAAAGTAGGGGGTTGTCGCCCAGATTAAAAGCGAATTCATAGAACTTGTGGTTATATAAAAAATCACATATTCCATTTAGCTATATGTAATAACAAATCGAAATAAGTTATTTGACATTGCCGGTGAACTGATCGTTAATAAATGGCATGAGCATCATTAAGGGATTAACGCAGTGGATTTTTTCCATTTCAGTTTTTATATCGTGATGCTGTTAGTGGTCACCGGGGGAATTGTGGGATTTCTCCTGGCTCTGACCGGCGGCGGCGGCTCAATCGTCTGCGTGCCATTATTGCTGTATATGGTGAAAGTGCCGGATACGCATTTGATTATAGGGACCAGCGCCATGTCTGTGGCCATTAACGCGCTGATCAACCTGGCCGCGCACGCCTCCAAAGGCAACGTCAGGTGGCAGACCGGGCTTGTCGTTTCGCTGCTCGCCGTCATGGGGGCTCTGGCCGGCTCTCAGATGGGAAAAATCACGGACGGACACTACATAACCCTGCCTTTCTCCCTGTTGATGCTGGTGGTCGCCGGATTGACGCTGAAAAGAAATCCCCTTGCCGGCAACCCCTTGCCGTCCTCCCATGCTGCCGTTCATCCCGCCATCATATGGCCCAGCGTTCTCGCGCTGGGCGGGCTGGCGGGCTTTCTGGGCATTGGCGGCGGATTTTTGGTTGTGCCGGCGCTGGTCTGGTTTTTTCGCTTCTCGATGGTTGAGGCGGTGGCAACCTCACTGGTGGTCGTGGCGGCCATGGGGCTGTCGACCAGCGCCAGCTACGCCATGTCCGGAAAGGTGTCGCTCGCCATTACGTGTTGGCTCATCGTCGGCGGCGTTCTGGGGGGCGTGGTGGGGGTGGCGCTCGCCGAGCGCCTGAAAAAACGCGAGGGCATTATCAACGTGCTCTATGCCCTCATGCTCCTGGCGCTGGCCCTGTATATGTTATTTAAAAGCCTATGAAACGGAAGGAAACAAACATGCGCATCCGCACTTACCACCCTCAGCTCTCCTTTTCGGGCGCGCCCGAAGCGAGTGATTTCAAGGCGCTGTCTCAACAGGGCTACTGCCTTATCGTCAACAATCGGCCGGATGAGGAGCCGGGGGAGTATCTTGACCATCAGCAAGAGAAAGCGTTGGCTGAACAAGGGGGAATGCGCTACGTCTATCTCCCTTATACGTTCGATACGCTGACCTGGGAGACCGTTTACACCTTCCAGTTTCTGTTGCGGCAAGGCAAGAAAACCCTGGCGCACTGCAGAAGCGGAGCTCGCTCTGCCTGCCTTTCCCTGCTGTATGCGCTGCGCGAAGGTCAGATAGATGAAGCGCAATTTCGCCGCCAATGCGACGAATACGGCGCGGACGCCGATAAGGCGCTCAGCTGGTACTACAAGCATCGATCCGTGCGGGCCACGGCGGAAGTTCACGCGTTTTATGAGCCGGAAAGCGGCAGCCTGCAGTATGTGGTTGCCGATCCCGAGGCGCGCCGCTGTGCGATTATCGACCCGGTGCTGGATTTTGACCGCCGATCGGGCACGGTCTCGCATCAACAGGCCAACGATATCCTGAATTTTATCCATCAACGGGGGTGGGGAGTGGCCTGGGTGCTGGATACGCACCCGCACGCCGATCATTTTTCGGCCGCCACCTGGCTGGCGCAGAAAACCGGCGCCTTCACCGGCATCGGTGAAAAAATTACCGCCGTTCAGGGGCTGTGGGAAGAGATCTATAACTTAAAAGACCTGCCTGCGGCCAATACCGTCTGGGATGCGCTGTTCGCGGACGGCGACGTCTTTTTTATCGGCAACCTGCGCGCTGAAGTCCTGCTGTCTCCCGGGCACACGCTGGCGTCCGTCACTTATTACATTGCGGATGCGGCGTTTATCCACGATACGTTCTTCATGCCGGACAGCGGTACCGCAAGGGCCGATTTTCCTGGCGGCAATGCGGAAGCCTTGTGGGAGTCATTGCAGCGGATCTTGAGCCTGCCGGCGGATACCCGCCTGTTTACCGGCCATGATTACCGCCCGGCGGGGCGTGAGGCCCGCTGGGAAAGCACCGTGAGAGAGCAGCGCGAGAACAATCCCTGGGTGGTCAACATGGATAAATCCCGCTTTATTGCGCAAAGAAAGCAGCGGGACGCCACGCTGCCGCACCCGGAACTCATGCTGATGGCGCTGCAGGTCAATATTCGCGGTGGCGTGTTGCCTGACTGCGAAGACGATGGGCAACGCTACCTGAAAATTCCCGTGAATCGATTTAAGCGGTGAATCAAGCCAGAGGTGCGAGATCGTTCGCCGCCGCTGCGGTCAATGCGAATGAGATCGCGCCGTCTGTTAATTGTTTTTTATGAAATAATCATGCTGGTTCATATTTAATTATTTGTTTTTACACAAATCATGCGGCGCTTGCCCTCACCGAATACAGTCACTACATTAACAACTGTACTTCCCACTCTGCTAAGGAAAACACCATGAAAGCTGCCGTAGTGACGAAAAACCATACCGTAGACATTCAGGATAAAGTGCTGCGCCCGCTGAAGCACGGCGAAGCGGCGTTGAAAATGGAGTGTTGCGGGGTGTGCCACACCGATTTACACGTGAAAAACGGCGATTTCGGCGAGGTGCCGGGCATTACGTTGGGGCATGAGGGCATCGGCGTGGTCTCCGCCGTCGGTGAGGGCGTCACCTCGCTAAAAGTGGGTGACCGCGCCAGCGTCGCCTGGTTTTACCAGGGTTGCGGCCATTGCGAATACTGCGTCAGCGGCAACGAAACCCTGTGCCGTTCGGTGAAAAACGCCGGCTACAGCGTTGACGGCGGCATGGCGGAAGAGTGCATCGTGGTGGCGGACTACGCGGTGAAAGTGCCGGACGGGCTCGATTCTTTCGCCGCCAGCAGCATCACCTGCGCCGGCGTCACCACCTACAAGGCGGTGAAAATTTCCGATATCAAGCCGGGGCAGTGGATCGCCATCTATGGCCTGGGCGGGCTGGGCAACCTGGCGCTGCAGTACGCCAAGAACGTGTTTAACGCCAAGGTGATCGCCATCGACGTCAACGACGGCCAGTTGGAGTTCGCCAAACAGATCGGCGCCGATCTGGCCATCAATTCCAAAACGCAAAACGCCGAGGAGATCATTCAACAGCAAACCGGCGGCGCTCACGCGGCGGTGGTGACGGCGGTGGCGAAAGCGGCCTTCAACTCGGCGGTCAATGCGGTGCGCGCCGGCGGTAAAGTGGTGGCGGTGGGGCTGCCGCCGGAGAGCATGGATCTGAGCATTCCGCGCCTGGTGCTGGACGGCATTCAGGTGGTGGGTTCGCTGGTGGGCACGCGCGAAGATCTGAAAGAGGCGTTCCAGTTCGCCGCCGAAGGCAAAGTGACGCCGAAAGTGACCAAGCGGCCGCTGGGCGATATCAACGCCATCTTCGACGAGATGAAGGCGGGCACCATTCGCGGTCGCATGGTGATCGATCTCGGCATGGCGAAGTAAGCGTTGCTAAACTAAAAAGGAAGGCCACCTGCGGGTGGCCTTCTGGTTGTTACGCCCGGCTCAGAACAGGCCCAGCGGTTTGGCGTCGTAGCTGACCAGCAGGTTTTTCACCTGTTGATAGTGCGACAGCGCCGCCTTGTGGGTTTCGCGCCCGATGCCGGAGTTCTTGTAGCCGCCGAACGCGGCGTGCGCCGGATACAGGTGGTAACAGTTGGTCCACACGCGCCCGGCCTTGATCGCGCGGCCCATGCGGTAGGCGCGGTTGATGTCGCGGGTCCACAGCCCGGCGCCCAGCCCGAACTCGGTGTCGTTGGCCAGCGCCAGCGCTTCGGCTTCATCTTTAAAGGTGGCGACGCCGATCACCGGCCCGAAGATCTCCTCGCGGAAGAAGCGCATGCTGTTGTTGCCGGTAATCAACGTCGGCTGCAGGTAGAAACCGTTTTGCAATTCATCTCCATGCTGCGTGCGTTTGCCGCCGGCGAGGATGTTGCCGCCCTCATTCTTGGCGATGTCGATGTAGGACAGGATCTTATCGTACTGTTCTTGCGACGCTTGCGCGCCGAGCATGGTGTCGGTGTCGAAGGGATCGCCCTGGCGGATGGTGGCGATGCGCGCCAGCACTTTCTCCATAAACTGCGGATAGATAGATTCTTCGATCAGCGCACGTGAAGGGCAGGTGCAGACCTCCCCCTGGTTGAAGAAACCGAGCACCAGCCCCTCAACCGCCTTGTCGATGAATTCCGGCTCCGCCTGCATGATGTCGGCGAAATAGATGTTGGGCGATTTACCGCCCAGCTCGACGGTGCTGGGGATGATGTTTTCCGCCGCGCAGGCGAGGATGTGGCGGCCGATCGGCGTGGAGCCGGTGAACGCGATCTTCTCGATGCGTTTGCTGCGAGCCAGCGCTTCGCCGGCCTCGGCGCCGAAGCCTTGCACCACGTTGAGCACGCCCGGCGGCAGCAGATCGCCGATCTCTTCCATCAGCACGCTGATGCCGAGCGGGGTCTGTTCCGCCGGTTTCAGCACCACGCAGTTACCGCCCGCCAGCGCCGGCGCCAGTTTCCAGGCGGCCATCAGCAGCGGGAAATTCCACGGGATGATCTGGCCGACTACGCCCAGCGGTTCATAGATATGGTAGGCCACGGTGTTCTGGTCGATCTCCGCCGCGGTGCCTTCCTGCGCGCGCAGGCAGCCGGCGAAGTAACGGAAATGGTCGACCGCCAGCGGCAGATCGGCATTCAGGGTTTCGCGGATCGGTTTGCCGTTGTCCCAGGTTTCGGTCAGCGCCAGCATCTCCAGCCGCGATTCGATGCGATCGGCGATCGCCAATAGCACGTTGGAACGCGCCTGCACGCTGGTTTTGCCCCAGGCGTCCGCCGCCGCGTGCGCCGCGTCGAGCGCCAGCTCGATGTCCTTGGCGTCGGAACGCGGGAATTCGGCGATCGGCTGGCCGGTCACCGGCGAGGTGTTGGTGAAGTAGTTGCCGGATACCGGTTCGACGAATTTGCCGCCAATGTAGTTGCCATAGCGTTTGCGGAACGAAACCAGCGAGCCAGGCAAACCGGGGTGGACATATTTCATGTTAAGCACCTCTCTGCAGATGAAAATCAGCGCTATTGGGCTGCGCCTGTGAATGCGGCATGCCGCCGCAGCACAGAGAAGCACGGCGCGTGCCAGATTAACAAAAGGTGAGAGTGATGATAAAAAGGGCTTATTTATTAGCGTGTTAAAAAATGATGTGGCTTAGCGAATCGGGCGATTCCGCCGCCGTCGGTGTTTTTTTGTGTCCCGTGTCGCAACGCTTGGTACACATCTGTGATACATATTTGCAACACTCGCAAACGGGGGAGAAACGCATGTTGCCTGACGACCGCTTGCCCACCGAGGGCGCCAGTCCGCTGGCGGAATCCTGGCAGCGCAGCCGGGGCTACGGCCTGACGCGCGCCGATCGCCATATCCCGTTTATCAAAGCCGGACTGCTCGAAGAGCTGCGCAGCCGCAACGACTGGGTGCCGCAACGGGTACAGCCGCTGATCGAGCAGCTGGGCGCGCAAATTACGCGCCAGCCCGCCATTGTGGTGATCGCCGACGCCGACGGGCTGGTGCTGGAAACCCGCGGCAATACCGACTTTTTGCACAAGGCGTCGCGCTTTGCGCTGGCGCCGGGCAACCAGTGGGGAGAAGCGGAGCGGGGCACCAACGCCATCGGCACCGCGCTGGCGCTGGGCGCGTTCTGCGAAGTGCGCGGCGACCAGCATTTCCTCAACCAAAACGCCGGGTTGAACTGCACCGCCGCGCCGATCTATCGGCCGGATGGCCGCATTGCCGGCATACTGGATCTCTCCGCCCCCGCGCAGCGGCCGTATCGCGATGCGCAGCGCCTGATCATGCAGACGGTGCGGCATATTGAACACCGCTGGGTCAGAAGCGCGATCGCCGATCGTCACTGGACGCTGCGCCTGCACGCCGATGCCGGTCGTCTGGGCAGCGCGCAGGAGCTGCTGCTGGTGTTTCACGACGAAGTGCTGGTCGCCGCCAATCGGCTGGCGATGATGGAGTTTCAGCTCTCGCCGGCCGCATTCGGCTCCGTCGAGTTCGCCCAGCTGTTCCCCGATCTGTTGCGACAGCCCTCCGGCGCGCCGCGCCAGACGCTGGCCGGCAATCAACGGCACTATTATTCTTTGCTCGAGGCGCCGCAGCGCCGCGTCAGCGCCCTGCGTTCCACGCCGCCGGCGGAACGGCATGACGAGCAGCATCAGAAAGCGCTGCGGATCCTCAACGCCGGCCTTTCGCTGTGCGTGACCGGCGAAACCGGCTGCGGTAAAGAGCACTTCAGCCGACGCCTGTTTCAAGATAGCCGCTGGCGCAACGGCAACTTCGTGGCGATCAACTGTGCGGCGCTGCCCGAGCCGCTGATCGAATCCGAGCTGTTCGGCTATGCGCCGGGGGCGTTTACCGGCGCCAACCCGAAAGGCTATATCGGCAAGATCCGCGAGGCGGACGGCGGCGTGCTGTTCCTCGATGAAATCGGCGACATGCCGGCGGGCCTGCAGACGCGCCTGCTGCGGGTGTTACAGGAAAAAACGGTCACGCCGCTCGGCAGCCGCAGCGCTTATCCGGTCGATTTCGCGCTGGTCTGCGCCACGCACCACGATCTGCATCGGCAGGTAGAGGCGGGGGCGTTTCGCGAGGATTTGCTGTACCGCATACAGGAATACAGCCTGTGCATTCCGCCGCTCCGAGAGCGGGCGCAGCTGGAGGCCTTTATTATGCAGCTGTGGCGAGAGCTGGGCGGTGAGCGGCGCGACATTCGCCTGCTACCGGAAGCGTTGGCGATGCTGGCGCGCTACCCGTGGCCCGGCAACGTGCGGCAGCTGTTGAGTACGCTCAAGGTGCTGCTGGCGCTGGCGGACGATCATGCGGTGCTCACTCTGGACGATCTGCCGCAGTCCATCGCGGTGCTGGCGCCGCGCCAGGAGAGCGCCGATACCGGCCTGGAGGCGCTGCAGTCGGCGATCGACAGGGCGGGCGGCAACCTCAGCCGGGCGGCCAAGGCGCTCGGCGTTTCGCGCAGCACGCTATACCGCAAGCTGGGAAGGCAGAAAGCGGCGGCGGAATGACACTTCTCGATTGAGCGGCGATAAGGCCCCGCTGCGCGGAGCCTGTTGCTCTCTCAATCCCCCAGCCCCGGCGGGTTAATCTCCGAATGGGCGATCTTCTCGTCGCTCTCCGCCCAGCGATCCAGCACCTGCAGATAGCTGCCGTTGGCGATGGCGCTGTTGAGCGATGCCTGCACCGCATCCACCAGGCCATTGCCTTTCTTCAGCGTGACGGCGATGTTGGCGGTCTTCGGCCAGCCGCCAGGCACGATGCCTACCAGCCGGGTTTTGCCGGTCAGCCGCGCCTGATAAGCGCCGGAGACGTTGGGGCCGAAGGTGGCATCGGCGCGGCCGGACTGAATGGCCAGCGTGGAGGCGGCCTTGTCGGTGACATACACCGGCTGCAGCGGTGCCAGTCCCTTGGCGCGGTTCTCCTTGTCCCAGGCCAGCAGCACCGCTTCCTGATTGGTGCCGGAATCGACGATGATCTTTTTACCGGCGATATCCGGCGCGATGTTGATCTGGGTGATTTTACTGTCGGATTTGACGTAGAACCCTAGCGTATCCTGGCGATAGGTGGCGAAATCGAATTTGGTCTTGCGTTCGTTGGTTACGGTGATGTTGTAAACCGCGGCGTCATATTTGCCGGAGGCCACCCCCAGCGGCCAGTCTTCCCACGAGGTGGGCACCAGCTTGAGTTTCAATCCCAAGCCGTCGGCCACCAGGCGCGCGATGTCCGCCTCGCTGCCGATCACCGTTTTATTGTCGCGGGCGTACAGGCCGAACGGCGGGCCGCTGCCCAGCAGGGAAATGGCCACCGTCAGCGTGCCGGGTTCCACGAACCGGAAGCCGGCGGGGATTTTGGCCACGGCTTCGGCGCTCTTCACCGTGTGGATCGGCGTTTCGTTGGCGACGAGATCCACCCCTGGCGCGGCCGCGGCGGAAAAGCTCAGCAGCGCCGCCATCACAATCATCTTTTTGCTATATATCATTATGTTAATTACCTTCATTATTATGGGTGTCACAAGGTCGTTGCACTATCTCTAAAGGCGGCAGATCTGTGAACGAACAAAATCAACTATCCAATCTTGGAAATGTCATGAAGCGCCGCCGGTGGCGCTGAATCTCTCGAGGATGAACCATGCTGTCGCGTTTCGCTACGTTGGGCCGCATACCGCGCGGCGTGTGGGTATTGGGTGGGGTGAGTCTGTTGATGGACGTCTCCTCGGAAATGATCCACAGCCTGCTGCCGCTGTTTATGGCGACGACGCTCGGCGCCAGCGTGATCGTCATCGGGCTGATCGAAGGGCTGGCGGAGGCGACGGCATTGATCGTCAAGGTGTTCTCCGGCGTGCTGAGCGACTATCTCGGCAAGCGCAAAGGGTTGGCGCTGCTGGGCTACGGGCTGGGCGCCATCAGCAAACCGTTTTTCGCCATCGCGTCGTCGTCCGGCATGGTGATGAGCGCGCGCCTGCTGGATCGCGTGGGCAAAGGCATCCGCGGGGCGCCGCGCGATGCCCTGGTGGCCGACGTGACGCCGCCGGAGATTCGCGGTGCGGCCTTCGGGCTGCGCCAGTCGCTGGATACCGTCGGTGCCTTTTTAGGGCCGCTGCTGGCCGTCGGCCTGATGCTGCTGTGGCACAACGATTTTCGCGCCATCTTTTGGGTGGCGGCGATCCCGGCGGCGCTGGCGATTGCGCTGCTGTTTTTTGGCCTGAAAGAGCCGGCCGCCGCGATAACCCACAAGCGCACCAACCCGATCACCCGCGCCAATCTGCGGCTGCTGGGGCGCGGCTATTGGTGGGTGGTGGGTATCGGCGCCGTCTTCACGCTGGCGCGCTTCAGCGAAGCGTTCCTGGTGCTGAAGGCGCAGCAGGGCGGCACGCCGCTGGCGTTGATCCCGCTGGTGATGGTCGCCATGAATCTGGTCTACGCCTGCTCGGCCTATCCGTTCGGTAAACTGTCCGATCGCATGAGCCATGAAGGATTGCTGAAAGCCGGGCTGCTGGTGCTGATCGCCGCCGATGTGGTGTTGGCGCTGAGCGATCATTGGGGCGGGGTGCTGTTTGGCGTGGCGCTGTGGGGCGTGCACATGGGCATGACGCAGGGACTGTTGGCGGCGATGGTGGCGCATACCGCGCCGGCGCACCTGCGCGGCACCGCGTTCGGCATGTTCAATCTGATCAGCGGCGTGGCGCTGCTGCTGGCGAGTCTCGGGGCCGGAACCCTGTGGGAGCTGTTCGGTTCCGCCTCCACCTTCTACGCCGGGGCGCTCATCTGCGTGGTGACGCTGGTCGGCATGCAGCTGGCGCCGTTCGGCGAACGGCGGGGCACTTAACGGCCGTCGACAAGTTGCGGCATCGCCTGCAGCAGCTCGGGCACCTGCTGGGATCCCACCGCCGGGCTGAACAAAAACCCTTGGCCGATATGGAAACCGGCTTCGCACAGCGTTTGGCGCTGCTGCTCGGTTTCCACGCCTTCGGCGATGATATCGATCGACAGCTTTTGGCCGAGGATGCCGATGCTTTCCACGATCGCCAGGATCGCCGGTTCGGTATTCATCCGTTGAACGAAGTCGCAGTCCAGCTTAATGCAGTCCAGCGGGTAATCCATGATATGGCTGAAGGAGGAGTGGCCGGTGCCGAAATCGTCCAGCGCGATGCGGATGCCCATCTCCTTGAGCATTTGCAGCGCGCGCAGCACGTACTTCGAGCCGTGCTTGTTGAACGCGTGTTCGGTCACTTCCAGTTCGATCAGATGGTGGGGAATGTGGAACTTCAGCAGGCGCTGCAGGAAGGTTTCGGCGTAGTTGTCGCGTAAAAACTCGATCGGCGACACGTTCAGCGAGATGGGCCGCACCGCCACGCCGGCCGCGCGCCAGCGGGCGATATCGGCGAAGACCTTCAGCTGCATGGCCTCGCTGATCTTGGTCGCCAGTTCGTAGTCGTTGAACGCCTCGCTTACCGTTGCCGGCAGCTGCACGCCGTTGATCGGGCAGTGCCAGCGCAGCAGCGCTTCAAAGCCGACGATGCTGCCGTCGGTCAGGCAGACCTTCGGCTGGTAGCTGGGACGGATGCAGTTGTCGCGCACGATCTGGCGTGCGTAGTTGAGCTGGCTGGCGCGGGCGCGCGCTTTGTCCATCATTTTGCGGTCGAACATATAGACACCGCCGCGGCCGCCGTCTTTCAGCTCATACAGCGCGGTATCGGCGCATTTCATCAGTTCCGAAGCGTCGCGCGCGTCTTTGGGGTAGATGGCGCCGCCGAGGCTCATGCCGCAATGCAGCGTCTTGCCGCCGTGGGTGATCGGCGTCTCCAGCTGCAGCAGAAACTTGTTGGCGATGCGGAAAATATCCTGCTCGTTTTCGACGTCGCTGATCACCACGGCAAACTCGTCGCCGCCGAGGCGGGAGACGAACGAGTGCGCATTCATGCAGGCGCTGAGTCTTTTACCCAAGATCCGCAGCAGATGGTCGCCCGCCGCGTGGCCCAGCGTGTCGTTCACCAGCTTGAAGTGGTCAAGATCCAACAGCATCAGCCCGAGGGACTTGTTGCCGTGCAGGGCGCGCTTCATCTCTTGCTTCAGCTTTTTCTTGAAGAGGCGTCGGTTGGGCAGGCCGGTCAATTCGTCATATTCGCTGGCGAGCAACAGACGTTGTTCCATCACGCGCTGCGAAGTCACGTCGCGCGAGACGCACAAGATCTCGGCCACGGCCCCGTGCTCATCGCTGACCGGCGTGAGAATGTTGTCCCAATGCTGTTTTTTACCCTGCGGCGTCACGCTCAATCCGGTGAAGCGCGCATTCTTTCCGGCTCTGACGCTGCGCAGCGCCTTACTGCCGCGGCGCCGGATCTCGGGCGACAGCAGCCCCAGCCAGGGCATGCCAAACTCTTTTTGCGCCGGATCAAGGCCAAGGGCCAGGCTGCCGGAGCGGTTCATGTGGCGCAGCGTGCCGTCGTGATTGATCACTTTGATGCAGTCGACGCTGGCGTCCAGCATGTCTTGCTGGATAGAGAGCGCCTGAACGTTTTGCTGGCGCTGCAGCATTTGCGGATGGATGTCGGTCGCCGTGAGGTACCAGCTGAGCTCCAGCGCCATGCCGTCCTGCCGGGCGTTGAACGCCAGCATAAACCAACGGTAGGCGCCGCTGCGATCGCGCAGGCGGGCTTCGCCGGCGAACGAGGAAAGGGCCACGATCGCCTGGCGCCATTGCGCGGCCAGCCGCTCGCGATCGTCGGGGTGCAGGGCATCGAGCCAGTCGGCGGCGCCGTGTTCACCGGCGATGGCGCCGGTATAGTCGCGCCACTGTTTATTGAAGTAACCGCCAAGGCGGTTGCCGAAGCAAATCAGGCCGGGCAAGTCGTCAACGATTTCGCCATAGAGATCAATCGGATTTTTGTTATTGCTCTGCTTGGGCAACAGGGTCATGCGGTATTTCCTCGGAAAATTACCCATATTCTCGCTCTAGGGCAGAGCTTCTTTCAATATAGTCTTGCCAATTAAAATGGGAATAGCCAGCGGGCGCGGCTAAAAATCGGCCCGCCAGCATGGAATACATCCCGCGTGAACGCATTAGGAATACTCCTGTTATTTATAAGCATCCCTTATATTGCAGCGAAAAATAAGTAATCGGACCACGCCGCGTTATTGCCGTGAAAATTAATCATTCCTGATGTTTCTCTGTGGCCAAATGTTCAGTCGCCATGATGTACTTCCGAACGGTATTCTGCCTGCTCTATGCGGTAATACTGACAAAAACCGCAGTCCAGACGGTGATAAACGCCATTTTATGCACTCTGCAACGCCCGTCATCGCCCGTTCACTGGGGCTTAGCGAAAAAATCATGATGCAAATCAAGAAATGTTTTGTTTCATCTGTTGACACTTTACTTACGTGTGAGATAGCCTCGCGAATGATAATCATTAGCAAAACTGGATGGTGGCGCAAATGCATTCACGTAATTTTCTTCGGGTAACGGTTCGGATAACAGGCAACGGTCACAACACGAGACCACGTCTGCTGTGGTCTCTGGCAACGAGACAAGGTATCGAACGGCCGTTGTCATCCGCCCCTTTGAGCGGCATCTCAACTTAGCCTCAACGCGCAAACTCTGGAATCAAACCCTTGCCGGATCAATGCGCCTATTATTTCCGTGCATTTTGCACGGACATATCGCGATCTCACGCAGTTGCATCAGTTCTCAATCATGGGTAAGGAGGCATCGGGTAGTTAAAAGTCAATTGTAAAGGGATAGGCAAAAAGAGTGGGGCGTATCGGGTGATCGCTATTCTCAGGATCTTGATTATCCCCAAGGGACATTTCGGATGTCATAGCAATACTAGCTACTTTGTGGAGAAAGTTATGGGTAATACCATGAATGGAAACGAAACGGGTTGGGACAGTGTTAACGATCTTATTCACTACCATGAGCGCGGGAATGGCCTGACGATAAATAACAAACCGTCTTATGACATAAATGAGGCGGGGTTGCAGATCGCGCGCAGCGATAAAACCTGGAATGGCGTTCACGTCACGGGAAAAGAGGCGACGGTGACCTATTCCTTCCCGGATTGGGACTATAACGAACTGAACCTGGGCCACCGCTCCCCGGAACGTGATACGGGGCTGAGCGCGTTCACGCAACAGCAACAAGAACAGGCGAAGCTGTCTTTGCAATCCTGGGCCGATGTTGCCAACATCAAATTTGTCGAAGTGGCTTCAGGTCAACCCTCCAATATTACCTTTGGCAATTATGAGGGGACGGGACAAGCGTATGCTTTGAAACCGTTCTCATATAATGGCAATGATTACAGGGGGTTCAATTCTGATGGACAAAGTTGGTACAACATTAAGAATCACTCCGAAAATTTGCATCCTGAGCTAGGTAATTACGGCCGCTTAACCATTACCCATGAAGTTGGCCATACTCTCGGGTTAGATCACCCGGGCACTTATAATGCGGGGCAAGGCAGCCCAAATTATACCAAGGCAGTTTACGCCGAAGATACCCGGCAGTTTAGCGTAATGAGTTACTGGAATGAATCCATTACCAATGCGGATCATGGCCATTACTATGCCGCTGCGCCGCTGGTTGATGATATCGCGGCCATCCAGCATCTTTACGGTGCCAATATGACCACCCGAACCGGCGACACCGTTTACGGGTTTAATTCAAATACAGGCCGAGACTTCTATACGCTCAACGACAGCCACGACAAACTGGTGATGTCTGTTTGGGATGCAGGCGGTAATGACACCCTTGATTTCTCGGGGTATAGCCAAAATCAACGTATCAACTTGAACGAAGGCGCTTTCTCCGACGTCGGGGGATTAAAAGGGAATGTTTCCATCGCCGCTGGCGTCACCATCGAAAACGCGATAGGAGGCTCAGGTAATGACGTCATTGTTGGGAATCACGCAGACAATACGCTCAAAGGCGGCGCCGGCAACGATGTCATTTACGGTGGAGCGGGCCAGGATCAATTATGGGGAGGGCAAGGCAACGACATTTTTGTCTTCTCTGATGTGAATGACTCGCCTGTTCGGGCTCCTGATACCATTTGGGACTTTGAGTCAGGCAAGGACAAGATCGATCTGTCCTTCTTCAACCAGGGCGCTAAAGGCAGTGATTTCATTCAGTTTGTCGATCATTTCAGCGGGCAGGCCGGTGAGGCGCTGGTATCCTATGATACCCAGAGCAATCTGAGTGAATTGGCCTTCAATATCCATGGCGGTGCAAATCCAGACTTCCTGGTGCACATCGTCGGGCAGGCCGACGTCGCTGTTGACTTTATCGTGTAAAACGGCAACGGTGGGCGATGATGCCCACCGTTTCGCATGGGCCAGCTATGTGCAAATTTATTCTTGTCGGAATAATTTTCTTGTTTTCAGGAGCCTCTATGGCAAGCAGTCTGGTGTTACCTTCCGCCGAAACGCTATCCGGGCAGTGGACGGTCAGTGATAAATCAAAGTCTTGTGTTGTGCAGCTCAACGCGGAGCGTGTGGAATCGGCCGGCGGCTATAGCCTGAAATTTTTATCTGATTGCACGCCCGACGTCTTGCCGCAAGAGCCTGTGGCGTGGCGTCCTGCTCCCGATGGCATTGCGCTGTTGGACAAGGATGGGCTGACCGTACTTTTCTTCTCTCAGGAAGACGATCATTATCGCAGCCAGATCTGGGCTGAAACTGGGAAGATCCTGAAGAGAAATAACTAGCGGAAAACGCCGGCCTGACCCGGCGCTTCTGAATGCGGTTATCACGCTTAACGTCACTCAGCCTCCGCGTAACGGTGGGGGCTTTTTAATGGGCGGGCGGCAAGCCGTCGACGATGGTAATTTCTCCGGCCCTTACGCCAATCAGATCCCGGGCGCAGACATTTCCTGGGTGATCAGCATGGCGCTGACCGGCATCGCCTACCCATTGTGTTGTTCGCGACGGGCTAACTGGGCGGTGCAATTATAATTCTCCTGCATCCCGGCCAGCATAAAAGGCCGGTTTGAGTGATATGATAAAGTAATTTTTAGAACAGGATGTTTCTAATTTTTTAATTTATTAAATTAGATAATAATCATATGAAATGGCTAAATGGATTTGGGCTAACTTATGATTGTTATATTAATGTTGCTGCTCATGGTGTTTTATATATCGCTAGCTTATGAGTTTAAAAGAATGAAAAAGCGAAGAATATATGCCTGGCATAAAAGGAAAAGGAGGGTGTCGGTTAGGCGATTAATCAACATGCTGTTATTCAAGTAATTTCCCGAAGTGGTTCTTACAGGAGGGAACACGATTATTGAGATATATCTCCCCCCCCGGTTATCAGTTGTTTCGCTACGTTTATATTGCGTCGGGTTGGCTCCGACGCAACATCAGCCTGTGGCGAATAGCCGCTGCTGCCAATAGGTCAGTTGCGTCAATGTCATGGGCTCGGCGGCAATGATTGCGTGATTTTCCAGGGCGATGTCGCGGGCGCGTTGCAATGGCTCGGCGCTGAGGCGCTGCACGCTTTGCCGCAGCGCCTGTTGCGCCAGCTCCAGTTCGCCGGCGCCGAGGTGCGCCAGTTCATGGCGCATCTGCAGCAAGAATTCGTCGGTTAACTGCCGCAGCTGCGCAACGGCGAACGTCGGGGATTGCAGCGCAAACAGCAGGCCTTCGGCATCGGCGCAGCGGTGGAAGGCGCATTGCACCACGTAGCCCACGTTGCGATCCACGCGCAACCGCTGAAAATAGCGCGGCGCGTAAAGCTGGGCCAGCACGCGCAGCGCCCAACGGCCTGCCGCTTCACCGTTCGGCAGCGGGTAAAACTGCAGCAAGGCGCTTTCGGCGCCGCTTTCCGTCAGCGTGACGGGGCGATGATGCTGATATATAGGCAGCGGCGGCTCGGCGGCCACGGGATAGGGGAAGTCGTACAGCAGGTGCGACAGCTGCCGTTTTAACTCGCCATCGCCGCCGACTAAGGTGGCATGCCACTGCACCGCTGTTGCTGTCGGCGCGCTGAGCGCCGCGGGCAATTGGGCCAGCAGGCGACGAATGGCGATGTCGTTTTGCTCTTGCAACTGCGTATGGCGCAGGTTTCTCGCCGCCTCGTTGAGAATGGCCGACGGCAACGCCGCCAGCGCCCGGTTCACCTCGCTCATCCCGTGGCAAAGCAGCGCGGGGCTGCCCGCCAGCTGCAGCAGCCACGCACCCTGGTGGCGTTCGAAGCTTAAATGTCCTTCTCGATGCGCCAGTTCGGCCGCCCCGGCGCGCAGCGCCGCCTGTAAGCCGTAGGCCTGTGCATCACTGAAGGGGCTGGACGGCGTCGGCCGCAGCAGCAGCACCGGCTGCGCTTCGCCAGGGAGCAGATGCCGCAGCAGCGCCAGGCCGGCAGGCAATGTCGGACTCGGCAGCGCCGCCGAGGCGGCGAAAAAGCGGAAAGGTTCCGCTGTAGACGTCAGCGCGGCAACGGCGAAGGGGCCAAGCGCTAGCGGCAGCCCTTGAATTTCACGGGTTTCACCGCCGCCTTCGGGCCGCACGGCCAGGCGACGGCGCGGCGCGCTAATCAACGCCGCAATATGCCGTGGCCAATCGTCGTTCGGCTCCGCCGGCGGCAGCCCAAACGCTCTGGCACGCAGCTGGTCGAGCGGTGCCAAACGGTGGAAATCGCGATTTGCCAGCCGCTCGTAATGCGCAAGCTGGGCCGGTGTCAGCACCTGCAGCGCCTGCAGCCACGCCAACAACGCGCTTTCGATGCAGGCAGCCTCAGCGGTTGAACCGTGATTGACGGTAAAGATAAAACTCAGCAGCGCGTTGTTCTCGCTGCAGCGCGAATAATCGAGCCGAACGGCGTCGCACCACGCCTGAGCGCGCAGCCGGGCCAGCAGCCCGCCGGGGGCTTCGTCCAGCAGCAGGCGCTCCAGCCGCCGCAGCCAGCCGCGCGAATGGGAGCGCGGCAGGGCAAACACCAGTCTCAACTGCGGCGTGCCGGGCAGCGTCAGGGTGTAATCTTCCGCAGCGGTCAGCGGCGGAGAGCTCTCGTGCGGTGAGCCGTTGCCCGCCGGAAGCCGGCTGCCGTAGCGCTGGGCCAGCGCATGCAGCTGCGCCAGCGATTGCGGGCCTTGCAGCCACAGCGTCAGGTTTGGCGCGCGAAAATAGCGCTGATGAAACTGCCGCAGCGCCAGCTGCAACGCGGAAATATCGCGGCCGAAGGCGGCGCGGCTGCCAATATGAAAGCGATGCATTGCGTCAAGGCCGCTGAACATCTGCCGCTGCGCGGCTTCGCAGCGGGTTTCCACATCGGCGCGCAGCAGGCGATATTCAGCGTCGATGACCTCAATCTCCTGAGCGATCGCCTCGGCCGCCAGCTGCGGGGCGGCGAGCATATCGCTCAGCCGCGCCAGCCCCGGCGCCAAATGGTCTGCGCTTACTTCGAAGAAGAAGGCGGTTTGCGTGGCCTGGGTGGTGGCGTTCAGCCGGCCTCCCACCGAGGCGACCCAGGCCATCAGACCATCTTGCGCGCCGTAGTTCGCGCTGCCGCGAAACAACATATGCTCCAGCAGATGCGCCAGGCCCGGCCAGGCGACGGGCGCCTGAAAACTGCCCGCTTCAATGCGCATCAGCGCGGCGGCGCCCGCGGCGGCAGGATCGCTTATCGCCTTGACGGCCAAACCGTTGTCGAGCTGCCACGAGGCGGCGGCGGGTGTCATCGTCAACCCTTGAAGATCAGACGGGAGTTGGCCTGATTGCGAAAACGCAGCTGATCGATACCGATCTGCGAGCGATTCGCCGCTTCCCGCGCCGCCAGAATGGTGCCGTGGTGGGGCGATTTGCCACACACCGGGTCGGCGTTGTCGGCGTTGCCGGTCAGCATGAACGCCTGGCAGCGGCAGCCGCCGTAGTCTTGTTCTTTCTCCGAGCAGGAACGGCACGGCTCCGGCATCCAGTCATAGCCGCGATAGCGGTTAAAGCCGAACGAGTGGTACCAGATATGCTGCAGATCGTGCTCCAGCACCGACGGGAAGGCGATCGGTAACTGACGAGCGCTGTGACAGGGTAACGCCATGCCTTCCGGCGTCACGCTCATGAAGATGGCACCCCAGCCGCCCATGCAGCCTTTGGGGCGCTCCTCGTAGTAGTCCGGCGTGACGAACAGCAGGTTGGCCAGCTTGCCGTCGATGGCCATGCGCTCGCGGTAGCGTTTCACCACCGCTTCCGCGTCGGCGATCTGCTCGCGGGTCGGCAGCAGGCCCTCGCGGTTGAGGTGCGCCCAGCCGTAGAACTGGCAGGTCGCCAGCTCGACGTCGTCGGCGTCCAGCTGGATCGCCAGTTCGATAATGCGGTCGATCTGGCCGATATTATGGCGATGCAGCACGAAGTTGAGCACCATCGGATAGCCGAGCGCCTTGACCGCCCTGGCCATGGCCAGCTTCTGCTGAAACGCCTTGGCGGAGCCCGCCAGCGCGGCGTTCAGCGTTTCATCGCTGGCCTGAAAACTGATCTGGATATGATCCAGCCCGGCGTCGGCGAAGGTCTGCAGTTTCTTCTCGGTCAGGCCGATGCCGGAGGTGATCAGGTTGGTATAAAAGCCGAGCTCGCGCGCGGCGGCGATCAGCTCGGGCAGGTCTTTACGCACCAGCGGCTCGCCGCCGGAAAAACCGAGCTGCACGCTGCCCATCGCCCGCGCCTGGCGAAACACCTCGATCCACTGCGCGGTGGTCAGCTCTTTTTCCTGCGCGGCGAAATCGAGCGGGTTGGAGCAATACGGACACTGCAGCGGGCAGCGGTAGGTCAGCTCCGCCAGCAGCCAGAGCGGCGGGTTCACCGCCGGCGCGCGTGCTTCAGTCACGGAAGGTCACCCATTTTTGTTCGTAGGCGCGCTGGAAAAACTCCAGCACGTCTTCCGCCAGCCCTTCGGCGCCGGGGAAGCGGGCGTTCAACTGGGCGATGATGCCGTTCAGCGTGGTGTTGCCGTCGACCAGCTGCAAGATGGCGGCGGCGCTGTCGTTCAGCTTGGCCATGCCTTCCGGGTAGAGGATCACGTGGCTGTTTTGCACTTGCTCCCATTGCAGGCGGTAGCCGCGACGGAAGACGGGGGTATGTTCAGGGTTCAGCGTCATTACACCAGCCTCTGGTTGTGCCATACCCGCGCGGTGGTCACGCTGTGGTAAGGCGGGCGGTTCAGGGTATAGGCCATGCTCATGGCGTCCAGCATGCTCCACAGAATGTCCAGCTTGAACTGCAGGATCTCCAGCATGCGCTGCTGTTTTTCTACGGTGTCGCAATAGTCCAGCGCCAGCGCCAGGCCGTGTTCCACATCGCGGTTGGCCTGGCCGAGGCGGCTGCGGAAATAGTCGTAGCCGGCGGCGTCGATCCACGGGTAGTGCTGCGGCCAGCTGTCGAGGCGCGATTGGTGGATTTGCGGCGCGAACAGTTCGGTCAGCGAGCTGCAGGCCGCTTCCTGCCAGCAGGCGCGGCGCGCGAAATTGACGTAGGCGTCCACCGCGAAGCGCACGCCCGGCAGCACCAATTCTTCAGAGAGCAGGGCGTCGCGCTGCAGCCCGACGGCTTCGCCCAGGCGCAGCCAGGCTTCGATGCCGCCTTCGCTGCCGCCGTAGCCATCGTGATCCAGGATGCGCTGCACCCATTTGCGGCGGGTTTCCGGCTGTGGGCAGTTGGCCATGATCGCCGCGTCTTTGATCGGAATGCTGGTCTGGTAGTAGAACCGGTTGGCCACCCAGCCCTGGATCTGTTCGCGGGTCGCTTCGCCGTTGTGCATCGCGATGTGGTACGGGTGGTGGATATGGTAATAAGCGCCCTTGGCGCGCAGCGCCGCTTCAAATGCCGGCGGAGTCAGGGGCAGTGGTTGCGTCATGGCGGTTCCCTACAGTTCGATATTCATGCCGTCCCAGCTCACTTCAATGCCGGCGGCGGTCAGGCTTTGCCGCTCTACCGAGTCTTCATTGAGGATAGGGTTGGTATTGTTTATGTGGATCAGGATTTTGCGCCTGGCGGGCAAGGTGGCGAGCAGGGCCGCCAGCCCGTGTTCTTCCGCCAGCGCCAGATGCCCCATGTCCTTGCCGGTATTGCGGCCCACGCCGGCGTTGGCCAGCTCGTTGTCGCGCCACAGCGTGCCGTCGATCAGCAGGCAGTCCGCGCGGCGCAGCCACGGCAGTAGCGCCTCGTCCGGCTCACCCAGGCCCGGCGCGTACAGCAGCCCGACCCCGCGCGCGGTATCTTCGATAAACAGCGCCACGTTGTGGCCCGGCAGCGGGCGATCGCGGTACGGCGAATAGGGCGGCGCGTTGCTGAGCAGCGGAATGGCGGTAAAGCGCACGTTCGGGCAGACCGCCGTGCGGAACGGCTTGCCGGGCGTCACCGGGTGGTGAATCAGGCCGCCGTTCCAGTGTGAGAGCATGGGAAACACCGGGAAACCGGTGCTGAGATCGTCATGCACTTCAGGGGTGCACCAGACGTGATGCGGGCAGCCCTCGCGCAAATTGAGCAAGCCCGCGCTGTGATCGATCTGGCTGTCGGTCAACACGATCGCGCCGATGCCGGTGCCGCGCAGCACCTCGGGATTATTCAATTCGGGCGAGGCCAGCAGCTGATGGCAAATGTCCGGGGAAACGTTGCACAGTACCCAGTTTTTACCGTCGTCGCTGACGGCGATGGAGGACTGGGTGCGGCGCGTGGCGCTGATGCTGTGGTCGCGAACGCCCCGACAGTTGTCGCAGTTGCAATTCCACTGGGGAAAGCCGCCGCCCGCCGCCGAGCCGAGAACTTTTATCTGCATGTCTAAACCAGAAAAGAAGGAAAGAAATGCCCGCGCGAAAGGCGGGCAGACGGGCGATTAACGGTTGGAAATGTACAGCGTCACTTCCAGCCCCAGACGCAGATCAACAAACTCAGGTTTAGTCCAGGTAGTCATAGCGGTGCTCCTTTGCATGCATCGTAATAAGTCGAACCCAATGAGAAACGTTCGCATTCGGCCGACCCAATGTTGGCGAAATGTGACGGAGATCGCAACCTTTAAAGCGTAACCGGGTTATTCACCCCAGGCGGCAGTGAGCGCGTTCAGCCAGTTGCGCCAGGTCAGCTTCTCCAGCAACCGGTTATCGAACCCGGCCTGCGCCAGCGCTTGCGTCAGGCGCGGCAGGCCAGCGGCGTCCTCCAGCGGTTGCGGTACGTTGACCCCGTCAAAATCAGAGCCAAATCCCACGCGATCTTCACCAAGTTTAGCGATCAAATACTCAACGTGTTTAACAATTTCTGTTAAGCTGGTTGTTGCACTGTCACGTTTACCGTCCGCACGCAGGAAGGCGGTGCCGAAATTGACGCCGACCATCCCGCCGCTCTGGACGATGGCGCCCAGCTGTGCGTCGGTCAGGTTGCGCGGCTGGGGGCAGAGGGCGTGGGCGTTGGAGTGGGTGGCGACCAGCGGCGCGTTGCTCAGCGCGGCGGTTTGCCAGAAGGTTTTCTCGTTCATGTGCGAGACGTCGATCATGATGCGGCGGCGGTTGCAGGCGCGGATCAGCGCCTCGCCGGCCGGCGTCAGGCCGGGGCCGGTATCGGGTGAGCCGGGGAACGGCCCGCTGACGCCGGTGCCGAAGGCGTTCGGCAGATTCCAGAATGGCCCGATGCTGCGCACGCCCAGCCGGTAAAAGGCCTCCAGCTGCGTCAGCTCCGCGTCGATCATGCCGGCGCCTTCGATATGCAGCACCGCGGCAATTTGCCGGTTGAGGCGGCACTGTTCTATCTCGGTGGCGGTGCGGCAGATGCGCAGCCGCCCCTGAGAAGCCTGCTCCAACTGCTGCAGGATGGCGATCTGCCGTTCGGCGATCGCCAGCGGATCGAAGGCGGCCTGCGCCTCGTCCTGCGTTTGGTTGCGCATCTGGGCGATATAGCTGACCGGGGGAATAAATACCGCGAACAGTCCGCCGAAAAATCCGCCGCGCCGCATGCGGGAGAAATCGAGGTGGCCCGGCGTGACGCGGGAATAGAAGGCGGCGGCCGGATCGTCGTCGTGCTGCAGCCACAGGTTGAGCAGCAGGTCGTTATGGCCGTCGAATACCGGCCAGAGAGGGGGAAGCGTCATGAGCGTTTCACTGAGTCAGGCATCGTGAACGCTATGTTCTCCCATCGCGCGAGGGGGAACAACCCCCCCGCAGCGGGGAGATTCTGAATGCAGTGGACATACGGAGATTAACCTGAACGAAATTATTTTCGGCCAGTGGCCAAGGAAGTTTAAACGTGCGAATCAGCGTTGATTAGGCCAATTAAATTGATGATTCTGTAATATTTTAGACATTGATTCTTGAATCAAATTTTATTTATGGCAATATCGTCATCGCGTGTGTGTTGGGCACGATTCCTCCCCTAACTCACTGTTTGAAAATGAATTTATCCACCATCAATATAATAACTGTTAGTTATTTTCAATGTGATAATTAAATGTTCACAGTGTATTAAGCGTTGTTCCTTGCTTCATTTTTATACCGAAGGATTTTTCATGACCAAAAGACTACTCCTCTGCGCCTCACTGGCGAGCGCATTATTGTTAAGCGGGTGTGCAAGCATCCCCCTCGCAACAGATCAAGAATCAGCGCACGCTAAAAGCTTCCCGGCGCTGGATGAAAACAAAGCGGGCCTCTATATTTATCGTGACAGCTTTGTCGGCAAGGCGCTGAAGAAAGATGTTTATCTTGACGGCAAATGCGTGGGGGAGACCGCGGATAAAACGTTTTTCTATACCCAGGTTGACGGCGGACAACAGCATAAAATCTCTACCGAATCTGAATTTTCTCCTAACGATCTTTCCATCTATACCGAAGCGGGGAAGAATTACTTCGTAAGACAATACATTAAGATGGGGGTATTCGTCGGTGGTGCCGGTCTGAGTCAATCGACAGAAGACGAAGGCAAACGTGTTATCTCTAAAGCTGCGGTAAAACTTGCCAAGGGCGGCCATTGCAATAACTAATGCGCAGTGACCGTGGAGTTTCAGGGATATTCCTCCTGAAATTCCCATTATCTGTTTAAACCTTCGCTGTTTACTTTACGATTATGAACGGAGTGACGATGTCACTCCGTTTTTCTTTAACGACAAACGCCCAACACCAGCTGCCGCAGCCAGCGGTGATCCGCCTCGGCGTCCAAGCGCGGGTGCCACATTTGCGACACGGTAATGGGCGGCGTTTTCACCGGCAGCTCAAAGACGCGCAGCGGGCCGTCGGCCGGTTGAGCGTGCAGGAAGGAGGCGGGCAACAGCGCCAGCAGGTTCGAGGCCTGCGCCACCGCCAGCGCGGCCGGAAAACTCGGCACCACGGCGGCAATCTGGCGCGTCAGCCCCAGTTCCGCCAGCGCGGCGTCTACCGGCCCGAGAATGCGCCCGCTGCGCGAGGCCACCACGTGGCCGCAGGCGATGTAGTCGGCGGCGCCGATCTCCGGCTGCTGCGCAAGCGGGTGTGAGGTTCTCATCACGCCGACGAAGCGATCGCGAAACAGCGCCTGCAGGCGGATTTCCGGGCCCATGTCACCCAGCACGCCTATCTCCAGATCGACCAGCCCTTCACGCAGCGGGCGGTCGCTTTTCTCCGGCTTGGGCGCAAAGCGCAGCCGCACCCGCGGCGCCTGTTCGGCAGCGGCGGCGATCAGCGCCGGGCCGAAGGCTTCGACGAAGCCGTCGTTGGCGCGCAGCGTGAAGGTACGATCCAGCTCGGCAGGATCTAATGCTCCCTGCGCTGGGCGCAGCAGCGCCCGCGCTTCGAATGCCGTATTTCGCGTCCGCTCGCGCAGCGTTTCGGCATAGGGCGTCAGCACCATATGACGGCCGGCGCGAACCAGCAGGGGATCGCCGGTGGCCGCGCGCAATCGGTTGAGGGTGCGGCTCATCGCCGAAGCGCTTAAACCGAGACGCCGTGCGGCGCCGACGACACTGCCCGCCGTCAGCAGCGCATCGAGCGCGATCAACAGGTTGAAATCAGGGTCGGTCATGCGTGCGTATCCTGTGGGCTGGAAAGAGAGAAGGCGTTTGATGCAGTATATCAGCGTAAACGCTGCGTCTCCTGCGATCTGATGAGCAATAAAAAAGCCGATAACGGAGGTTATCGGCTTGAGTGGCAGACTGCGCGACGTTACGCCGGCAGCTGCTGCGCGGTTTTCTCGACCAGCGCCAGCAACAGCTTGATGTCTTCCAGCGTCACGATCGGGTTCAGCAACGTCATCTTCAGGCAGGTTACGCCATCGAACTCGGTCACGCCGACGTTGGCGCGGCCCGATTCCAGCAGGGCGTCGCCGATGCGCTGGTTGAACAGGGCGACGGCCGCGTCGCCGTTCGCCGCCAGCTGCGCCGGACGGTAGCGGAACAGCACGCTGGCCAGCTGCGGCTGCATCACCAGTTCCAGCGATTCCTGATCGGCGATGTAACGCGCCACCTGTTGCGCCAGCGTCACGCCATGATCGATGATCTCGGCGTATTGCTTCTGCCCCAGCGCTTCCAGCCCCATCCACAGCTTCAACGCATCGAAGCGGCGGGTGGTCTGCAGCGACTTGGACACCAGGTTCGGCACGCCTTGCGCTTCGTCGAACTCGGAGTTCAGGTAGGCTGCCTGATAGCGCATCAGCTCATAGTGACGCTCGTCTTTCAGCAAGAAGGCCCCGCAGCTGATGGTCTGGAAGAACTGCTTGTGGAAGTCCAGGGTAATGGAGTCCACCAGTTCCAGGCCGTTCAGGTAGTCGCGGTACTGCTCGGAAAGCAGCAGCGCGCCGCCCCAGGCCGCATCCACGTGCACCCAAATCTGCTGCTCCGCCGCCAGCCGAGCGATGTCGCGCAGCGGGTCAATGGCACCGGCGTCGGTGGTGCCGGCGGTGGCGACAATCGCCATCACCTGCTCGCCGTTGGCCTTGGCCTGCGCCAGTTTTTCCGCCAGGTCGTTCACGTCCATACGGGCGAAGCGATCGGTTTTCACCAGGGTGACGGACTGATAGCCGAGGCCCATCAGCGCCATGTTCTTCTGCACCGAGAAGTGGGCGTTTTCAGAACAGAACACCTTCAGCTTGCTCAGATCGCCCACCAGGCCGTCCTGCTGCACGGAGTGGCCCTGACGCGCGAAGAACGCATCGCGCGCCAGCATCAGCCCCATCAGGTTGCTCTGGGTGCCGCCGCTGGTGAACACCCCGGCGTCGCCGGGCGGGTAACCGACCTGGGCACGCAGCCACTCGATCAGCTTCATTTCGATCAGCGTGGCCGACGGGCTTTGATCCCAGGAATCCATGCTCTGGTTGGTGGCGTTGATCAGCACTTCGGCGGCCTGGCTAATCACCAGGCTCGGGCAGTGCAGGTGCGCCACGCACTGCGGGTGGTGCACCGACAGGCTGTCTTTCAAAAAGTACTCGATGGCACGATCGATCGCCGCCTGGTTGCCCAGGCCTTGCGGGGTGAAGTCGAGCTTGATGCGCTCGCGCAGTTCGGCCACGCTTTTGCCCTGATACATCTCGGGCTGTTGCAGCCACTGCACGACGGCTTCACTGCTCTGCGCGATCGCCTGGCGGTAAGCCTCGGCGCTGTGCGCCGAGGAAGCCAGAATCGGGTTTAACTTGGACATCGCGGTCATTCGCTCCAATCAGACTGGCTTGACGCCGGCGGCCAACAGCGCCTGCTCAAATTTATCCAGGAAAATACCCAGCTCATCGTTGGTGATCAGCAGCGAAGGCAGCAGACGCAGCACGCAGCCGTTGCGCCCGCCGCGCTCCAGGATCAGGCCGGATTCGAAGCATTTCTTCTGCAGCAGCGCAGACAGTTCGCCATCGGCCGGGTAGCAGCCCATGTGATCCTGCGCTTCGTTCGGCTTGACGATCTCGATGCCGATCATCAGGCCCAGGCCGCGGACGTGACCGATCACCGGATACCGTTTCTGCAGCTCGGCCAGTTTGCCTTTCAGCCATTCGCCCTGCGCGGCCACTTTGTCGGCGACCTTGTGCTCTTTCAGGTATTGCAGGGTGGTCAGGCCGGTGGCCATCGCCAGCTGGTTGCCGCGGAAGGTGCCGGTGTGATGACCCGGTTCCCAGGCGTCAAACTCTTTCTTGATGCCCAGTACCGCGAGCGGCAAGCCGCCGCCGACCGCTTTCGACATCACGATGATGTCCGGCTCGATGCCTGCGTGTTCGAAGGCGAACAGCTTGCCCGTACGGGCGAAACCGGCCTGAACTTCGTCGATGATCAGCAGAATGCCATGCTCCTGCGTCACTTTGCGGATGCGCTGCAGCCACTCGGCCGGGGCCGGGTTAACGCCGCCTTCGCCCTGAACGGCTTCCAGGATCACCGCCGCCGGTTTACGCACGCCGCTTTCCACGTCGTTGATCAGGTTGTCGAAGTAGTAGGTCAGCGCCTTGACGCCGGCTTCGCCGCCGATGCCCAGCGGGCAGCGGTATTCATGCGGATAAGGCATGAACTGCACTTCCGGCATCATGCCGTTGATCGCCGCCTTCGGCGACAGGTTGCCGGTGACCGACAGCGCGCCGTGGGTCATGCCGTGATAACCGCCGGAGAAGCTGATCACGCCGGAACGGCCGGTGTGCTTTTTCGCCAGCTTCAGCGCGGCTTCCACCGCATCGGCACCGGACGGGCCGCAGAACTGCAGGCAATACTGTTTGCCTTCACCCGGCAACAGAGAGAGCAGGTAATCGGAGAAACGATCTTTTAACGGGGTCGTAAGATCGAGAGTATGTAACGGCAAGCCGCTGGTAATGACATTTTGGATGCTTTGCAGGACGTCGGGGTGATTATGTCCAAGAGCCAACGTTCCCGCCCCGGCCAGGCAATCAAGATATTGATTATTCTCAACATCAGTGATCCAAACGCCCTGGGCTTTCGCAATTGCCAACGGCAATTTGCGCGGATAACTCCTAACATTCGACTCAAATTCGGCTTGGCGCGCCAAATAGGTTTCATTGTTTTCGTTTAATGAGTTTGCAACTAAAGTATCAATACGGACTTTATCCGTCATCATATCTCTCCTACAACCGAAGGTCTCAACACGCTCCGATTGAATTAATGAATTAGAAAAGTAACTGCCTTGTGAAAAGCGCGACCAATATATGGCTTTTTCGCCCGGGACTCAATAGCCGATTTTGTTTTGAATTGTTTGGTTTTTTCTTAGGCTCATCAATATGTTGTTGATTTGTTGACCGTTGGTTTGCCGGTAAAAAAACAACATATCGTTAACATGGCACAAAAATCCTTTCCGTCGCCAACCTGCAGGCAGCTTTAATACGCTTATTAATAAGGTGAATTTCCGATTAATAACATAAATAGGAAATAGCGGCTTATTTTTATCTATTCACCACCTTAAGTCCTATAGCGTTTATATACACAAAATTTGTGATGAATATAAATGGCCAACCGTTAAATTCGCAGCATCCAGATCGGTGATTTCTCTCAGATTTCACGTAGCGCGATCAAAAAAGCGCGATTTTTACGCAGCGCCGGCCGGTTCGCCGGCGCCGTTGTCGTTAACGTTGCCGTAACCAGGCGTGGTAGCGCTGCAGGATACGGCGGGTGCGCCACTGATCGACGATCAGCGTGAACAGCGGAGAATAGCGCACGCTGCGCGGCCGATTGTCACTCAGCGCGCGCATCCGGCGCTTGACCAACGCCATGCGGGCGAGCGACGCCATCGCTTTGCTGCGCCAGGTGACCGGGGCAGGCAGCGCATGGGGAGCCGCGCCGGTTTGCCAGCGCCGCGGCAGATCGGGCACTTCCGCCATGGCGGTGGCGATGCCGGCAACCGCAACGCCGCTGTCCAGCACCCGCTGCGCCACCGACGGGCGGGCGATGCCGCCGGTGGTCATCACCGGCATGCGAGCCACCGCGGCAAGATCGCGGGCGAAGGACAGAAAATAGGCTTCTCGCGCCAGGGTGCGGCCGTCCGCCGTTTCGCCTTGCATCGCCGGGCTTTCGTAGCTGCCGCCCGACAGTTCGATCAGATCGACCGGCAGATCGTTCAGCATCAGCACCACCTGGCGGGCATCGTCCGATGAAAAACCGCCGCGCTGGAAATCGGCGGAGTTCAGTTTGACCGCCACGCAAAAGCCCGGCGAGACGCGCTCGCGCACCGCACGCACTACCTCCAGCAGCAACCGGGCGCGGTTCGCCAACTCGCCGCCCCAGCGATCGTTGCGCTGGTTGGTCAGCGGCGAGAGAAACTGGGAAATCAGATAGCCGTGCGCCGCGTGGATCTCCACGCCGGTAAAACCGGCCTGTTCGGCGGCGTGCGCGCTGGCGGCGAAGCGCGCGATCACCTCGGCGATCTGCGTTTCATCCATCGCCTGCGGCTGGGCGAACAGCTTGCTGTGCTTGCCCATCGCCAGCGGGATGGCGGAGGGTGCCCACGCGTTACCGCCCATGTTCGCCATCACCTGCCGGCCCGGGTGGTTAAGCTGCATCCACACCTGCGCGCCGCCCTGGCGCGCGGCCTTGGCCCAGGTTTCGAACGGGGCGAGCGGCGTGTCCTGTTCCAGCACCACGCCGCCGGGGCCGGTCATGGCGCGGCCGTCGATCATCACGTTGCCGGTGATGATCAAGCCGGCGCCGCCTTCGGCCCAGTAGCGGTATAAGCGCCACAGCGCCGGGCCGGGCAATTGGCCCGGGGCGGCCAGATTTTCTTCCATCGCCGCCTTGGCCAGACGGTTGGATAAACGGCTGCCGTTGGGCAGTGTCAGTGGGGTAAACATCGGTTTGCGCTCCTGTCGTACGGGGAATGGCGCTATACTAGGTTTAAAGTTAACTTTAAGGTCAATAGGGCATGAAGATCGGAGAATTGGCGCAGCGCGCCGGCATGGCCGCCTCGGCGATACGCTACTACGAGCAGTTGGGGTTGTTGCCGAAGCCGGTACGCGGCGTCAACGGCTATCGGGTGTACGGCGACAGCGCGCTGGAGCGTTTGCACCTGATCCAAATCGGCCAGAATCTGGGTTTTTCGCTGCAGGCGATCCAACGGGTGCTGGCGCTGCAGGGCAGCGCTTATGAGGATGGGTTGATACGCGGCGTCGATGAACGGCTGGCGGAGATCGAGCTGATGATGGCCACGCTGAATGAACAACGAGAAACCTTGTTGACGACCCGGCTGACCCTATTGGCGTCCGGTGTGGCAGGGCTGTGCCAAGCCAAGGGCGAAAAACAGGCCGACGCATCGCCGGCCCGGCCGGCAAAGCTGGCGAGAATGCGCAATCGGATTGATACTGAGTGAGTCTATGATGGACAAGGATATTTGTCGCTGACCGACGGATAGGGCGAACGGACTCACGCCGGCTGGCTGCGCCGGATCCGTGGGTGACACAATGGGAGAGAACATGCTCGAACCCTGCTTCCCCGAAAACGAAGCCGAACGCCTGTCGGTATTGAATTCGCTGAACGTGCTGGATTCAAACTCGGTGGAAAAACTGGATCGCATCACGCGGCTGGCGGCGAAATACTTTGGCGTAACCATTGCGCTGGTGTCGCTGATCGACCGGGATCGCCAATGGTTTTTATCGCGCTACGGTCTGGATGCCCGGGAAACGCCGCGCAACATCTCGTTTTGCGGCCATGCGATCTTGCAACGCGAAGCGCTGGTGGTGCCCGATACCGCCAACGACCCGCGATTTTTCGATAATCCGCTGGTGATCGGCGGGCCGAGGATCGGTTTCTACGTCGGGCAGCCGCTGCTGTCGCTCGACGGGCTGCCGCTCGGCACCCTGTGCATTATCGACAGCCACCCGCAGCCGTTTTCCCCGGAACAACTGGCCGATCTGCATGATTTCGCCGCCGTGGTGGAGGAGTATCTGCAAAGTATTGAGCGCCACGTCTATACCGAAAACCTGAAGTCCGACCTGCAGCGCACGGAGGCCCTGTTCGAACAGACCTTCGCCCAGGCGGCGGTAGGGATGGCGCTGGTTTCGCTGCAGGGGTATTGGCTGCGGGTGAACCCGCGCATCTGCGAAATGCTGCACTATTCCGAGCGCGAACTGATGGATCGCACCTTCCAGGACATTACCTATCCGCTCGATCTCAATACCGACCTGGAAAAGCTACAACAGCTGTTGAAAAATGAAATCAGCACCTACTCGATGGAAAAACGCTATTTCCGCGCCGACGGCTCGATCGTTTGGGTGCAGCTGACGGTGGCGCTCAATCGCTTGCCGAACGGCAAACCGGACCATTTCATCTCGGTTATCGTCGATATCAGCGAGCGCAAGGCGGCCGAGGCCGATCTGTTTGCGTTGCAGCATGAGCTGGAGGAACGCGTCGAAACCCGCACGCGGGAGCTGAACGTGGTGGTCAAAAAACTCAACGAAGAGATTGAAACCCGCGTGCTCGCCGAATATCAGCTCAGTGCGGAGAAAGAGCGTCTGCGCGCCATTACCGACAACATGCCGGCCTTAATCAGCCAGATCGACGGCAATGAACGCTACCTGTTCGCCAACAGCGCCTACAAAACCTGGTTCGGTCTGGAGGAGTCCAGCCTCAGGGGGATGACGGTGCGTGATTTCATGGGGGAAAGCGTTTATCGGATAGCAAAACCGATGATCGAACGGGCCCTCGCGGGCGAAATGGTGAGTTTTGAGAATGAGCTGCAGACCCTGCAGGGACTGCTGATGATCCACACCACGCTGGTGCCGTGCGAAGCGCAGGGCTTTTACATTCTCGCCATGGACATCACCGAACTGAAGCGGCTGCAGCAGCGGCTGGAATATGACGCGACCCACGACATGCTGACCGGATTGACCAACCGCCGCGCGTTTCTGCGCCGGTTGTCGGGCACGCTGCAGGCCTGTTGCCATCAGCGGCAGATGGCGCTGCTGTTTATCGATCTCGACGGCTTCAAAACCCTTAACGACAGCTATGGCCATGACTTCGGCGACGCGATCCTGAAAACCTTCGCCACGTTGCTCAGCGCCTGCGCCGGCGAGCGCCACAGCGTCTCGCGTCTGGCCGGTGACGAGTTCACGGTGATCCTGTGGCCGTTGACGGATCCGCGGCGCGAGGTCAGCGATTTTTGCGAAAACGTGTTGGCGCAACTGGCCACAATTACGCAGATCGGGCCGCAGAAGGTACGGCTTTCCGCCAGCATCGGCGCGGCCATTTCCCCACGCGGCGATGTGACGGAGGAGATGCTGCTGACCCGCGCCGACGGCGCGATGTATCAGGCGAAATCGGCCGGAAAGGGCACTTACGCCATCTGCGAGCTGTGAGCGTGCAACCGCGGCGGTCTCAGGGTAAGCTGTTTTTCCTTTTCCTGTGAGCAGAACTCCGGACTGATTGCATGGCGTCAAATCATCAACATAAAGACTGGCTCGAACTGCGACGCGATGACGAAACCGGTATTGAGAGCGTCAACGCTCACTTTCAGGGGCATGCCTACGATCCTCACGATCATGATGAAATGCTGGTGGGCGTCACGCAGCAGGGCTTGCAGCGTTTCCATTGCCACCGCTCGCTGCATACCAGCCGGCCGGGGCGCGCCATGCTGATCGAGCCGGGCGCGGTGCACGATGGCCATGCGCCGCAGGCCGAGGGGTTTACCTATGCGATGCTTTATCTGCCGCAGCGCTGGGTCTCCGACGCGATGAGCCGCCGCGGATTGGGGGACGCTTCGGTGCTGGAAGGCGCCTTCCACAGCACGTTGACCGACGATCCGATGCTGGCGACCGCGATCCACCAGGCGTTTTTTGCGTTGCATCAGGGGGAGGGCCGGCTGGCGCGCGATCAAAGCCTGGATCAACTGCTGACGCTTTTGGCACGGCATATTCGCGTTCGGCCAACTTCCCAAAGCGATGACGCTTTAATTGAGATGAATCGCTTGCGGGACTACTTGCACGAGCACATGGCGGATAACCCCAGCCTGGATGAACTTGCTCTTCAGTGCGGCCTGGATCGTTTCCGCCTGACTCGCCAGTTCACCCGGGCTTTCGGCCAGTCGCCGCACGCTTATTTGGTTAGGTTGAGGCTGCGGGCCGCACGCTTGCTGTTGGCGCAGGGGGAAGAACCGGCGCAGGTCGCCATGCAGGTGGGCTTTGCCGATCAGAGCCATTTGGGCCGCTGGTTCCAGCGCGCCTACCGATTATCGCCGGCGGCCTATCAACGCCAGTGCACAAACGTTCTATACCGCTAACTCGCTCATCGCCGATGATGCACTTTTAATAGCACAACGGAGTAGAGCGGAAGATGTTTGATACCAAGATAGCGTTTATCGTGCGTGACGATCTGCCAACCTGGCAGCGGCTGAACGTAGTGGCCTTTCTGGCGACGGGCATCGCCGCCGCGGCCCCGGAAATCATCGGTGAGCGTTACGTGGATGCGCAGGGCAGACGCTACGGCGCCATTTCCGGGCAGCCGATGCTGATTTTCGCCGCGGATCTGCCGGGCCTGCAAAATGTGCATCGCAAAGGATTGGAGCGGGAATTAACGCTGATCCCCTATGTGCACGCCATGTTCGCGACCGGGCACGATGAAGCCAACCGCCAGGTTTTTCGCGCTGAAGACGCGGACAATCTGGATTTGGTCGGCCTGGCGCTGCGCGGGCCGAAGAAAGCGGTGGATAAGGCGATAAAAGGCCTGGCGCTCCACGGCTAGGGCTGGAAAGTGCGCCGCCCGGCGGCGAAAGCAGGGGGCCAGCCCCATGCCGTCTGAATGGCGGCATGGTGGCTTTGGCGGCAACACTTGAAATGAGGTTCGGGCATCATTAAATGATAAGAACCGCGGTTTTTTGCGCCGTCGGCGAGGCTCTTATATATTTAGTAGCATGCCTGAGGCAGGTTAGGCATGAAACGGCGGTCGGTCGGGCCGCTGCAAGTACGACAGTTAATCCGTTCGCCAAGAGGCTGCGAGCCTGTGCTTTCGGTAGGGACAGCCGCCAATCGTTTTTACGGCGACCGAAGGCGGAGCAGCTACTCACAGGTCACGAGGACACTTACCATGCATAAGAGAACACTGGCGTCACTGCATTACGAAAACATGCCTTACGATGGGGTACACTTTCATATTTTGAAACGGGAAACGCCTGGCCATACGGCGTTGCTGAAGCTGGATGCGGGCAGCCGACAACCGGCGCGTTTTCATCCGGGCTGGGTGAAACTGATGGTGCTGAGCGGTGAACTGAAGGTTGACGATCAGACGTTGCAACCCCATGAGATGTTAATCATTCCTGCCAATACCGCCTATACGGTACAGGCCATTACGGAAGTGATTTGTCTGGCGATTTCCGAGCTGGACGGTGCCGAGCTGGCCCGTTGATGAAATAACAACTCTGGATGGAGGAGAGCCTAGGCGCTCTCCCTATCCCTTCAGCATTAAGCCGCCCCCCCGGGCTGAGCTGCCTGCTGATTGATGCGTATACCTCCTGATTATGCCACCGCGCTTTCCCTATCCATCACTTTCGACCACGTCGCCCCCGCAACGAGCCGCCATTGCGCAGCGCATGCGCAACGCCTGCGTTTTACGCAGAACGATGAAATTTTGGTGTAAATAGTGAGTTTCTTCGCATAAGGCCCCTGGTGTGGCTTGCGACAGTGTCACTATATGGAGGATCATGCGGCCTCTCTATCAAATAAAAGACATTCGCGTTATCAAAAGGGACAAACGACCATGGGATTCGAAGTCGACAATGCCGAAACGAAACGCATCGACCTCAGTAGCCACGAAAACTCCTCGTTCGAGGTGACGGGGCTGGTGAAACACTATCCGGCGGGCTTTGTCATTCCTTACCACTCGCATAAACGCTGCCATTTGCTCTATTCGCAGCAGGGCGTTATGGCGGTCGAGGCGAGCAGCGGGCGCTGGATCGTGCCGCCCACCACCGCAGTTTGGTTGCGGCCGGGGGTAGAGCATCAGATCGTCATGCAGAGCAACATCTGCGTTTACGGGATTTTGGTCGATGAAATCACCGCCGCGCGTTTGCCGCTGCGCGACGGCGTCTTGCAAGTCTCACCGCTGCTGCGAGAGCTGATCGCTCAGTTGGCAACGCTGGCGCCCGAGGGGGCGGAGACCAAACGCAATACGCTGCTCAGAGCGTTGTTCCTTGAGGAGTTGAGCCTCCAGCCGCAGCTGGCGCTGCATTTGCCTTGGCCGGCAGAGGCGAGAATGGCCGAGATTTGCCGGCAGTTGGTCATCACGCCGGCCGACGATCGCGGCATTGAAGCCTGGGCCGATTCACTGTCGATCAGCGCAAAGACTTTTCAACGCCATTTCAGCCAACAAACCGGCATCACCTTCGGCCAGTGGAAACAGCGTCTGCGGCTGCTGTCGTCCATTCCGCTGCTGTTGGCCGGCAACTCGATCATCCACGCCGCCTTCGAAAGCGGTTACGAGAGCCACAGCGCCTATTCGGTGGCGTTCAAAAAACTGTTTGGCGTTTCGCCTTCGCGCTTTACGCTATAGCCTTATGGCAGGGATCTGCTTGGAAATCGATGCTGCTTGCACTCAAGTGAGCATCGACTGCTGAGCGAAGATACCCGCCATCGCGCCTTGCCATATCGCCGTGGTGACTGAGGGGATGGCGGGATTGGCCAGGTCACCGGCGGCATAGATGCCAGGCATACTGGTTTCGTGGCGTTCGTCGGTCTTGAGGACGATGCCGGTTGACGTATTGAGCGTGGCGAGGCCCAGTGCGTCATGGAGGCTTGTGGACGGCCTGGTGCGCGGATGCGCGAAGAGGATATCGACTGCGACATCGGGGCCGGTATCGATCTTGAGGGTGGCACTATGGCTCCCGTAACAGGCGATTTCGGTGATCCGCCCATCAACGAGAGGCACCTGTCGGGCCGCCAGATCGGCCCGTATGCCAGGGGGGATGTCGTGACCATTGCTGAAGACAGTCAACCTGTCGGTCCAGTCGTGAAACAGCCTGACCTGATTCATCGACTGCGCTCCAGACCAGACGAGGCCCCAATGCTGGTCAGCAACTTCGAATCCATCGCAATAAGGGCATGGGATGACGGATGTGCCCCAGCCTTCAGAAAATCCCGGAATATCAGGCATCTGGTCAACAACGCCATAGCTCAGTATCAGGCGGCGCGCACGAAGGATTTCACTATCGCCCGTGAAGACGGAAAAATTGTCGATAGTACCGGAGATGCTGTCCGCGCGGGCATTAACCATCTTGATAGCAGGGTAGCGCGCGAGTTGCTGCCGCGCCGTGGCCAGAATGTCGGATGGTGACTTGTCATCGTGGCCGAGCACACCGTGTGAGCGGCTAGCGAAGCGGTTGCGCTGAAGGCCGGTATCGAGAACAGTGACCGTGCGACGGGCACGGCCAAGCTGCAGGGCGGCGGCAAGGCCGGCAAAGCTGCCGCCGATGATGATGACATCATTGTTCATGGTGAGATGCTCCGTTTTGTTGATTAAGCGGAGTGCTCGGGGTCTCTGTATCATCCGGTGAAAAGCCTGCCAGAGTGCAGACACTCATAATGACTGTAAGTGTATTTAGGGTAAACATGAAGAGTCCTTGAGTCGAACTTGAATTGTGACCATATTACGATATGGTCACTCGTTGTCAATCAGACGTCATTGCGCTAAGATGGAAAAATGACTAAACAAATGAATGAAACCCCTTCCAGGGGACCTTCCGACCATAACGTCCGCGAGCAGGTCGTTGACGCAGCCACCGAGCATTTCGGTCACTTTGGCTACGAAAAAACAACTGTATCCGACCTCGCCAAAGCAATTGGTTTTTCAAAGGCCTATATCTACAAGTTTTTCGATTCCAAACAGGCGATCGGAGAAGTGATCTGCGCTAACCGGTTGGCGATTATAAGGGATATTGTCAACGCAGCGATTGTGGATGCTCCAACAGCCGCAGAAAAAATAAGGCGGTTATTCAGGGCTTTATCAGAATCCGGATGCGATTTATTTTTTCATGACCGTAAGTTACATGACATCGCGGCCGTTGCTGTGCGTGACAAATGGCCCTCAGCACAAGCTCATGAGCAGCAGTTACGGCAGCTCATTGAGCAGATCATTGTTGAAGGGCGCCAGGCTGGTGAGTTTGAAAGAAAAACCCCACTGGACGAGACTGCGGATGCGATTTTTATGGTTATGCGTCCCTATATCAGCCCGGTACAGCTGCAATATAATTTGGAAACCGCCCAGGCAGCGGCGGTGTTGCTACCATCACTGATCCTGAGAAGTTTGTCACCCTGATGTTGTGACCATTGACAAAATTGGTCACAAGTATAAGTATGGGTTCCTGTCCTGTTTAATTCATTAAGGGAACCCATGCTCGGGCTTAAACCTGTCACCTTTGCTGTCTGCCTGTTGCCGTTTGCCCTTGTGGCTTGCGGTGATGCTTCCGATAACAGCGATCCACGCAGCCTGCCACCTCTGGTCAGATCTGCTGAAGCGATCAATGCAACCGACTTTTCCCGCGCTTTTACGGGGGTGGTTGTAGCACGAATTCAGAGCGACCTTGGTTTCAGGGTTCAAGGCAAAATCCTGGAACGTCTCGTTGATACCGGTCAGACAGTGAGGCGTGGTCAGCCGTTAATGCGTCTGGACCCGGTTGATCTGAGCCTGCAGGTCCAGGCTCAGCAGCAGGCTGTCGCCGCCGCAAAAGCGCGTGCCAGACAGACAGCGAATGATGAATCGCGTTATCGCGGTCTGGTTACCACAGGTGCTGTGTCGGCATCCGCTTACGATCAGATTAAGGCTGCCGCAGATACGGCCAGAGCTGACCTCAGTGCCGCCCAGGCGCAGGCGAATGTGGCGCAAAACGCCATGGGCTATGCGGTCCTGGTGGCTGATGCCGACGGGGTGGTGATGGATACGCTGGCCGAGCCAGGTCAGGTGGTCAGTGCCGGACAGCCGGTTATCCGGCTTGCCAGGGCTGGACAACGTGAAGCTGTCGTCCAGTTGCCTGAGACGCTGCGCCCGGTTGTTGGAAGTGCGGCACAGGCCTCACTGTACGGCAGTGAGGCACAATCTGTTTCCGCGACACTGCGGTTACTCTCTGATGCAGCCGACCCGCTGACGCGCACGTTTGAGGCAAGGTACGTGCTCGACGGCCCATTGTCTGGTGCCCCCTTGGGATCCACTGTCACCATCCATATTGCGCAGAGCAGAGCATCGCAGCCGTTGCTGCAGGTGCCTTTGGCGGCCGTTTTTGACGCGGGCAAAGGTCCGGGCGTCTGGCGCATTTCAGGCAATCCCGCCAGAGTGACATGGCGGCCCGTACACGTCGTCAGCCTCGGGGATGATGCGGCAAGCGTGACCGGCAGCCTTAAGCCTGGCGAACAGGTCGTGGCGCTTGGCGCTCATCTGCTGCATGACGGTGAGACAGTACGACTGGCGAAGCAGAACGATGTCAGTGTCGCCGGGAGTCGGCCATGAGTAGTGGACGTTTCAATCTTTCCGCGCTCGCCGTGCGCGAGCGTTCCGTTACGCTGTTTCTTATCCTGTTGATCACCGTTGCCGGTATTCTCTCGTTCCTTGGACTGGGGCGTGCAGAAGACCCGCCTTTTACGGTCAAGCAGATGACCATCATTACGGCCTGGCCCGGCGCAACGGCTCAGGAAATGCAGGATCAGGTGGCCGAACCGCTGGAGAAGCGTCTCCAGGAGCTCAAGTGGTATGACCGCACCGAGACCTACACGCGTCCCGGTCTGGCTTTTACCATGCTCTCATTACTGGACAGTACCCCCCCTTCAGAAGTCCAGGAAGCGTTCTATCAGGCACGCAAAAAACTCAGCGATGAGGCTAAAAATCTGCCGGCAGGGGTGTCTGGACCGATGGTCAACGATGAGTTTTCGGATGTCACGTTTGCGCTCTTTGCGCTGAAGGCAAAAGGAGAGCCACAGCGGCTACTGGTGCGCGATGCCGAGTCATTACGCCAGCGCTTATTACATGTTCCCGGGGTGAAAAAAGTCAATATTATCGGTGAGCAAGCCGAGCGGATATTTGTCTCATTTTCCCATGACCGTCTGGCAACCCTGGGCGTCTCTGCTCAGGATATCTTTGCTGCCCTGAACAACCAGAACGTGCTGACACCTGCGGGCTCGATAGACACCCGTGGGCCACAGGTTTTTATCCGTCTGGATGGGGCGTTTGACAAGCTGGAGAAAATTCGTGAAACGCCGGTTGTGGCGCAGGGAAGGACGCTGAAGCTTTCCGATGTGGCGACGGTCGAGCGCGGCTACGAAGATCCGGCGACCTTTATGGTGCGTAACCAGGGTGAGCCTGCGCTGTTGCTGGGTATCGTGATGCGTGAGGGCTGGAACGGTCTGGAGCTGGGTAAAGCGCTGGATAAGGAAGCCGCCAGTATCAATGCGGACATGCCACTCGGCATGACATTCGCGAAAGTCACCGATCAGTCAGTTAACATCAGCTCCGCCGTAGACGAGTTCATGATCAAATTTTTCGTCGCGTTGCTGGTTGTGATGGTGGTCTGCTTTCTCAGTATGGGCTGGCGCGTGGGGGTGGTGGTCGCCGCTGCTGTGCCCCTGACGCTGGCTGTCGTCTTTGTGGTCATGGAGGCGTCCGGTAAAAACTTCGACCGTATTACCCTGGGCTCGCTTATCCTGGCGCTCGGGTTGCTGGTGGATGACGCCATCATTGCCATCGAAATGATGGTGGTGAAAATGGAGGAGGGCTACGACCGAATCAAAGCGTCAGCCTATGCCTGGAGCCACACCGCTGCGCCTATGCTGGCTGGTACGCTGGTCACGGCCGTCGGCTTTATGCCCAACGGTTTTGCGCAATCCACAGCGGGTGAATACACCAGCAACATGTTCTGGATTGTGGGAATTGCCTTAATCGCCTCCTGGGTGGTGGCGGTGGTGTTTACGCCGTATCTCGGGGTGAAAATGCTGCCGGACATCAAAACGGTTAAAGGGGGGCACGATGCTATCTACAACACCCGACGCTATAACCGTTTTCGTCAGTTGCTGACGCGGGTCATCGCGCGAAAATGGCTGGTCGCGGGTTCTGTCGTCGCAGTATTCACCGTTGCTATTCTCGGTATGGCGCTGGTGAAAAAACAGTTTTTCCCGACGTCTGATCGGCCAGAGGTCCTCGTGGAAGTACAGATGCCTTATGGCACTTCCATTGAACAGACCAGCGCCGTCGTGACGAAAGTTGAGGACTGGCTGAAGCGCCAGCAAGAAGCAAAAATCGTGACGGCTTATATCGGGCAAGGGGCGCCCCGCTTTTATCTGGCCATGGCACCGGAGCTACCAGATCCCTCTTTTGCGAAAATTGTTATCCTGACGGACAGTGAGGGATCCCGTGAGGCGCTCAAGTTCCGTCTTCGCCAGGCCGCAGCTGATGGACTGGCTCCTGAGGCGCGAGTTCGCGTGACCCAACTGGTGTTCGGCCCCTATTCACCCTATCCGGTTGCCTTCCGTGTGACAGGGCCTGATCCGATTGTACTACGAGACATCGCGGACAAGGTGAAAACGCTGATGCAGGCCAGCCCGCTGATGAGAACGGTCAACACGGACTGGGGCTCACGCGTGCCAACACTGCATTTCACCCTGAATCAGGATCGCCTGCAGGCGGTGGGGCTGACGTCAAATGCAGTGGCCCAGCAGCTTCAGTTCCTGCTTTCGGGTGTTCCGCTCACCGCGGTGCGCGAAGATATCCGTTCGGTGCAGGTCGTGGGACGCGCTGCCGGCGATATCAGGTTTGATCCGGCAAAAATAGAGGGTTTCACCCTGGTCGGTTCTGCAGGGCAGCGAATCCCGTTATCGCAGGTTGGCGAGGTCGAAGTGCGCATGGAAGATCCGGTCCTGCGACGTCGAGACCGTACGCCAACCATTACCGTACGGGGCGATATTGCGGAATCACTTCAGCCGCCGGATGTCTCCGCTGCGATTATGAAGCAGCTGCAGCCCATCATCACAACGCTTCCGGATGGATATCGGATTGAGGAGGCTGGCTCTATTGAGGAGTCAGGGAAAGCTACCCAGGCGATGGTACCGTTATTCCCTATCATGATAGCCATGACATTGCTGATCATTATCCTTCAGGTACGCTCGATGTCGGCGATGGTGATGGTCTTTATGACCGCACCTCTGGGGCTGGTCGGTGTGGTGCCAACCTTGCTGCTCTTCAACCAGCCCTTTGGCATCAATGCGCTGGTTGGTTTGATTGCCCTGTCAGGGATTTTAATGCGTAACACGTTGATCCTCATCGGGCAGATCCATCATAACGAGCAGGAAGGGCTTGAACCCTTTCATGCGGTCATTGAGGCAACGGTGCAGCGCTCCAGGCCTGTACTGCTGACGGCGATGGCGGCCATTCTGGCCTTTATCCCGTTAACACATTCGGTATTCTGGGGAACCCTGGCCTATACCCTGATAGGCGGGACCCTGGGAGGGACCATCATTACGCTGGTATTCCTGCCCGCCATGTATGCCATCTGGTTCCGGATAAAGAGCCCGGCTTCAACTTCGTCAGCGGAAAATCCATCCACTTCTGAAGGATTAAAAAATGTCTGAACATAAAGTCGTTCTGATTACCGGTGTTTCATCAGGCATTGGCAGGGCTGCCGCCTTGGCTTTTAAAGCCAGAGGTTTTCAGGTAATGGGTACCGTCAGAGATATCAATAGCGCTTCCCCGATGAATGGTGTTGCGCTGACAGAAATGGATATACGCAATGAACATTCGGTACAACAGGCAATTGAAAAAGTGGTAGCCAAAGCCGGACGCATAGATGTTCTGGTTAACAGTGCGGGTGTGTCCCTGACTGGCGCTATTGAGGAGTCATCCGTGGAGGAGGCCTACCATAGCGCGCTTCTCCTATAGATTGAAGCAACCTAATGACGTATAAAGCAAAGCAGTCAACCTTCGAGGCCGCTTCCCGTGATAAAAATTGTCGTGTATCTGATTCTCGCCGTGACGATCGCCATTATTGCGGCCAGAGTCATCTTTCGCTTGCCGAATATCTCCCAGCGTCTGCCGCAGGCAGCATTGCCGGCGGATCCTGCCGCCCAGCTGCCGGCGCGCGCCGCCGAACTGATGGCGGCGCATCCGGGCCTGAGCGGCGTGGTGCCGCTGGCCAGCGGGCACGATGCGTTCGCCAGCCGCCTGGCGCTGGCGCGGATGGCGGAAAGGTCGATCGACGCCCAGTACTACATCTGGCATAACGACACCTCCGGGCAGATCCTGCTGAAAACCCTGTATGACGCGGCTCAACGCGGCGTGCGCGTGCGGCTGCTGCTGGACGATAACGGCGTCGCCATGGACGAGACCCTGGCGGCGCTGAACGCCCAGGAAAACGTCGAGATCCGCCTGTTTAACCCGTCTACCGTGCGCACGCCGAAGCTGGCCGGCTACGCCTTTGACTTTATGCGCATGAACCGGCGCATGCATAACAAGTCTTACATCGTCGACGGCGCCGTGGCGATCATCGGCGGCCGCAATATCGGCGACGAGTATTTCCAGGTCGGCGACGAAAACTATTTCCTCGATCTCGACGTGCTGAGCGTCGGCAACGTGGTGGCGGAGACCGCCGAGGTCTTCGATCGCTACTGGAACAGCGCGTCGGTGTTTGGCGTTGAGCAAATTATCCGGGGCAAAGGCGACCTTTCCGCCTTCCTGGCGCAGGCCACCGCGACCGAAAGCAGCGAACGGGCCCGCAAACTGGCGGTGCAGCTTGAAACCAGCGCGGTGCGCTTTCGCGATGGCGTCGTCCAGCCGGAATTCACCCAGGTAGAGCTGGTGGCCGACGATCCGGCGAAAGGGCTGGGCAAGGCTTCGCGCGATCGTTTGATGGTGACGCAGCTGAGCAAGATTATCGGCGGCGTCGGCCGGCAACTGGATCTGGTTTCCGCCTATTTCGTGCCGGGCCGGGAAGGGGCGAGCTTTTTTGAATCGCTCGCCAAACAGGGAAAATCCATTCGCGTGCTGACCAACGCGATGAACACCACCGACGTGCTGGTGGTGCATGCCGGCTACGCCAAATACCGGCGTGAACTGCTGCAGGCGGGCGTGGAGCTGTTTGAGCTGAAGCTGCGCGCCGGCCAGCCGACGGGGCGGCAGGAACTCAAACCGCTGGGGCTGTCCGGTGCGGCGCTGCACGCGAAAACCTTCGCCATCGACGATAAACGGGTATTTATCGGCTCGTTCAATTTCGATCCGCGATCGGCGCACCTGAACTGCGAAATGGGCTTCTTGATCGACAGCCCGACGCTGGCGGCCGACACCCGCCAGCTGTTTGATGGCCCGCTCGAATACGCCGCCTACCGCCCGGCGCTGACGCCCGCGGGCAAAATGGTCTGGAACGAAGCCTTCGAAGACGGCCACACCGAGATACATCAGCAAGAGCCCGGCGCCGGCTGGGTAAAACGCATCGTTCTCATCGTGGCCGGCTGGCTGCCGATCGAATGGATGCTGTAACGGCGCGGCGGTAGGGAAAAGTGCCCCTGTCTCAGGCACGTTTCTTGCTTTATCCAGGAGTCTCCTCTTATCAGCAGGTTACTCCATGGCCCTTTCTGCTCTGAGCTTTGTACAGGCGTCGAAAAAAAGCGAAATCGCGGGTTTGCAACAGCTGTTGCAGCTGGGTGAACTGGTTGGTGCGGTCAGCCTGATGATCCACGCACTGCAACGGGAACGAGGCACCTCGAACATCTTCTTATGTTCTCATGGGAACACCTGGGGAAAGCAACTGAGTGAGCGGGCACTGGAGGTCCGGAAGGCAGAGGAGGCCGTCAGTCAGTGGCTTGCGTCTCAGGATCTTACCGGCCCCAACCTGGCGAATGCACCGCGATTACTCAGCCGCATTGCCTCGGTGTTGCATAGCCTCAGTACGTTACCGCAACTGCGTCAGCAGGTTCTTGGACTGTCTATCAGTCAGCCTGATGCCATGAATGCCTACAACGAGGTGATTCGCTCGCATTTGTCACTGGTCTTCGAAACGGCGGATATCTCCGGCGATCCGTCAATTTCACGGGCATTGCTGGCGATGTTCAGTTTTATGCAGGGAAAAGAGCTGGCCGCACAGGAGCGGGCCACGGCCGCCGCCGGTTTTGCGGCAGGGCATTTTGATGTCATCGCGCAACAGCAATTCACAGGCTTAATCGAGAGCCAGGAGCGCTGCTTTCAGACCTTCATGGAATTCGCGGCTCCCCGCTGTCTGGCAATGTGGCGGCAGCAGATGAACCAGGACAGCAGTGAATTTGAACGTTTCAGGCGAATTGCCTGCACGCGCGTCAGGCCTGGCGGTGAGACGACGGATACCGCATTACGCTGGTTTGACGTTGCGACGGCGCGAATCGATGGAATGAAAGTGGTGGAGGATGAGCTGCAAGCTGCTCTGATGGCCTCCTGCCGCCAGCGTATCCGTGAAGCACAGGCCGCCCTTGCGCTTCAGCAGCAGAATATTGACCAAATCCCACAGTCTGAAAGCCATTACGCCGCGCTACTCTCGCCGCAGCTTAGTCGTTCGGTTCTTGAGCTTGTTGAACAGCAGTCCCGCCAGCTGCAGGCGCTCGATGCCGAACTTTCTCAACTTCGCGTCACGCTGACCGAGCGCAAGCTGGTTGAGCGGGCAAAGGGCCTGCTGATGCAGCATCAGGGCTTAACGGAACCCCAGGCGCATAAGGCACTGCTTGAGATGGCAATGAATCAGAATAAGAAACTTTCGGAAATTGCTGACGCGATGCTTGCCGTGTCTGCGCTGTTAGGCAAAAACGGGCACAAACCGGGCCAATAACTGCACCTTCTGTGTGCAATTACGCTGTGCAGGATGTGCAGTTCCGGTGCACCAGAAAGGGCGTCAAAGCGACAGAATAAGGCTAACCCTCTGATTTTTTTTTGATACCGCAGGTTGGCACACAAGCTGCATTCTTTTTAATAGCAACAGCACTAAACCAATGGCGGTTTAGTCAGCATTACGGATAAAGGCGTCCGTTAGCGTTCAGGGAACTGAACGCTAACTGGACGCTTTTTTTTTTCCATTTTTCAACCTAACGGGAAGCCCTGATGACACAAGACGACAAAAAGACTCCGGGACAACTCTCCCGCCGCTGCTTTCTTGCGGGGAGTGCGGTGCTCGGCGGCAGCATGTTGATGTCAGGACTCATGAACCGGGTCTGGGCTGCCGGTTCCGACACGCCAGAGAAGAAAGAGATTCGCGTCGGGTTCATTCCCCTGACCGACTGCTCCTCAGTGGTGATGGCGGCGGTAAAGAAATTTGATGAGAAGTACGGCATTAAAATCATCCCGAGCAAGGAGTCGAGCTGGGCGTCAGTACGCGACAAACTGGTGTCTGGCGAGCTGGATGCGGCGCATGTTCTGTATGGGATGCTCTATGGCCTGCAGCTTGGCGTGTCCGGCCCGCAGCATGAGATGGCGATGCTGATGTCTCTCAACCAGAACGGGCAGGCCATTACGCTCTCTGAGCAGTTAAAGCAGGCGGGCGTCACGGATGCTGCATCGCTACAAAAAGTGGTCCAGGCCAGCGCGAAGGGGACCTATACCTTTGCGCAGACGTTCCCGACCGGCACGCACGCGATGTGGCTTTACTACTGGCTGGCAAACGCCGGTATCCATCCCTTTAACGACGTGCGCAATGTCGTGGTGCCTCCGCCGCAAATGGTCATGAACATGAAAATCGGCAATATGAGCGGTTTTTGCGTGGGGGAACCCTGGAACCAGCGCGCGATTCAGGACGGCATTGGTTTCACTGCGGTCACCTCACAGGAAATCTGGCCGGATCATCCGGAAAAAGTGCTCGGCACAACCTCTGCCTGGGTGACTGAAAACCCGAATGCGGCTCGCGCGCTGACCGCCGCGGTGCTGGATGCCTCCCGCTGGATAGACACCTCTGATGCCAATCGTAGTGAAACCGCTCAGGTCGTTGCGGCGCGGGCGTACATCAACACGCCACTCAAGACGATTCAGGGGCGGATGCTCGGCGACTACGAAAATGGGCTGGGGAAAACGTGGAAAGATGCCCACCGTATGCGCTTCTTCAACGATGGCGCGGTCAATTATCCGTATCTCTCCGATGGCATGTGGTTCCTGACTCAGCAGAAGCGCTGGGGATTGCTGGACAGCGATCCTGACTACCTCGGTATCGCCCAAAAAATTAACCGCATTGACGTCTACAAACAAGCTGCCGCCGCGGTTGGCGGGATCAATTTGCCATCCAGCGACATGCGAAGCAGCACGTTGATTGACGGCAAAGTCTGGGACGGCAGCAACCCTGCTGACTACGCCAACAGTTTTGCAATGAAACGCTAAGTGAGGCCACAGATGTCCGTAAATTTGAAAACCAATGTCGTCACGTTGACGGAGCCTGCCGCGGTCAGCGTTGAATCGCCCGCCAGCGCAGAAGTGATCACGATCGAGAGAGCCGCTCCGGTAGCCAGAACGGATACCTTTATTGTCCGGCTTCGCGCGAGCGTTCGCCGCTTCATGCAGAAAATGATCCCCGCCATTCTCGGGGCCGTCGTGCTGCTGCTCCTGTGGCAAATCGCCGCCAGTAGCAGTAAAGGCTTCCCGACGCCCGCTCAGACCTGGGAGGCGGCGAAGGTGATTTTTGCCGATCCGTTCTATATCAACGGGCCAAACGACATGGGCATTGGCTGGAATGTCCTGGCCTCGCTACAGCGAGTTGCGATTGGTTTCGGGCTTGCCGCGCTGGTCGGCATCCCGGCCGGGTTCCTGATTGGCCGCTTCAGCTTCATCGCCAGCATGTTCAACGCCATTATCTCGCTACTGCGCCCGGTCAGCCCGCTGGCGTGGTTGCCGATTGGATTGCTGTTGTTCCAGCGCGCGGAGCCCGCCTCGTCCTGGACCATTTTCATCTGTTCTATCTGGCCGATGATCCTCAATACCGCAGAAGGGGTGATGCGCATTCCGCAGGACTATCTCAACGTTGCGCGGGTGCTGAAACTCAGCGAATTCACCGTAATGCGCAAGATCCTGTTTCCTGCCGTGCTGCCGTACATTCTGACCGGGGTACGGTTGTCCATCGGTATCGCCTGGCTGGTGATTGTTGCGGCTGAAATGCTGACCGGCGGCGTGGGCATCGGTTTTTGGATCTGGAACGAATGGAACAACCTCAACGTGGAAAACATTATCGTCGCCATTCTGCTGATTGGTGCCGTGGGGATGTTACTGGAGCAGGGGCTGATGGTCGTTGCCCGTCGCTTAAGTTACGACAATCACTAGGAGCCCGCGATGAAAAAAGAAAAATCGATTATCAGCGTCCAGAGCGTCACTCAACGTTTTCCTTCAGCGAAAACCACCTTTCTGGCGCTCGATAACGTCAGCTTTGATATCGCAGAAGGCGAAACGGTCAGCCTGATTGGCCACTCAGGCTGCGGAAAATCGACCCTGCTGAATTTGATTGCCGGGCTGAGTCGCCCGACGGAAGGCGTGCTGCTGTGCGACAACAAAGAGATTACCGGGCCGGGGCCAGAGCGCGGGGTCGTCTTCCAGAACCATTCGCTGCTGCCATGGTTAACCGCTTTTGAGAATGTCGAACTGGCGGTGCGGCAGGTCTTTAAAGACCAGATGAACAAAAGCGAAATGCACGACTGGATTTTGCACAATCTCGAACTGGTGCACATGGAGCATGCGGCCGATAAGCGCCCGGGCGCCATTTCAGGCGGCATGAAGCAGCGTGTCGGTATCGCCCGTGCCTTGGCGATGAAACCGAAAGTTTTGCTGATGGATGAACCTTTCGGGGCGCTGGATGCGCTGACGCGGGCGCATCTTCAGGACGCCGTTATGGACATTCAGGCGCGTCTGAAAACCACCATTTTGCTGATCACCCACGACGTTGATGAAGCGGTGCTGCTGTCTGACCGCGTGATGATGATGACTAATGGTCCGGCGGCGAAAGTCGGTGAAGTGTTACAGGTTGAGCTGTCACGCCCCCGCAGTCGACTGGCTTTGTCGAACGAGCCTCTGTTCCACCAGTATCGCCAGCAGGTGCTGCATTTTCTCTATGCAAAACACCGGGCAGTGGCCTGATTCCATGAGGGGAGTTGTGCAATGGCTAAACCGACTCTAATCGTTATCGGCAATGGTATGGCAGGCGTGCGACTGGTGGAATATCTCTGTGAGCTCGCACCAGATCGCTACCGTATCATGATCATCGGCGATGAAAAGCACAGTGCGTACAACCGTATCCAGCTGACGCCGGTGCTTTCCGGTGAGAAAGATTTTGGCCAGATAGTCACGCATGACGCGCAGTGGTATGAGCATCACAACATCACATTGATCTCAGGCACGGCGGCGACGGCAATCGACCGTCACGCTTGCACCGTCACGGCCGCCGGGCAGATCTATTCATACGATCATTTGGTTCTGGCCACTGGCTCACGGCCATTTCTGCCCCCCCTGCCTGGGGTCGAATTGCCGGGTATCCACGGGTTCCGCACTCAGCAGGATGTCGAAAATATTCTGCAGGGAGCCTACGCAGGCCAACCGGTTGCGGTGATCGGCGGCGGCGTGCTGGGCGTGGAGGCGGCGGCGGCCCTGGCGCGGCGTGGAATGCGGGTGAGCCTGCTACATCGCGGCACACATCTGATGGATCAGCAGCTGGATGAACACGCCGGAAAACTGTTGCACGAGGGGCTCTCATTACGCGGCATCAACGTCATTTTGCAGGCTGAAACGGTGTCATTCAGCGCTGATGCCGCTGGCAGCGTCAGCAGGGTGAATCTTAATGATGGGCGCGGAATAGCGGCGGAGCGGGTCGTGCTCTCTGTGGGCGTGCGGCCGAACATCGCGCTGGCACAACGGTCCGGCTTGCCGTGCGATCGCGGTATTCTGGTGAACCCGCAGCTGCAAACCGCTGACCCGCACATCTCGGCAATTGGAGAATGTTGCCAGTGGGGCGAACTCACTTTTGGCCTGGTGGCCCCGTGCTGGCAGCAGGCTGAAACGCTGGCCTCGCGGCTGGCGGGGGGCGACAAAGCCACTTCATTCGAGGTGCAGAATGTCCCGCTGCGCCTCAAGGTCACAGGCCTGAATTTGTTCTGCGCCGGTGAATTACACAGCCGCGATGGCGCTCAGACCCATACCACCTTTGACCCGTTTGACGGGCATTATCGCCGGCTGGTGCTCTGCGACAACCAACTGAAAGGGGTGTTGCTGTGGGGCGATATCAGCGATGGCCCGCAATACCTCCAGCGGATCGGCACGCCCATTGGTCAATCGTTGCCCTTCAGCGTCTTCAGTCCCGGTAATGAGCCGGATGCCTCTGGCTTACAGCCTGTTAAATCAGAACCGTTACCCGTTGAGGTGGCGAGGAGTCATTCAATGTCGAAACCCGTATTGGTTATGGCCGGACACGGCATGGTGGGCCATCATTTTTTAGAGCAGTTGGTTGCGCGTGAGCTGCATCTGCAATACCAGGTGATTGTGTTTGCCGAAGAGGCCTCGCCCGCCTACGACCGTGTGCATTTGTCCGAATACTTCTCTGGCCGCACGGCGGAATCCCTCTCAATGGTTGAAAAGGGATTTTTCGAATCGACCGGGATTGAACTGCGTCTGGGGCACAGCATCGGGCTCGTTGATACAAAACACCGTTTTGTGGTCGATCACCAGGGGCGGCAGACGGCTTACGATTTACTGGTGCTGGCAACAGGATCCTATCCGTTTGTGCCGCCGATCCCTGGCAATGATGCGCCGGGCTGCCTGGTTTACCGCACGCTTGACGATCTTGCGGCCATTCAGGCCTGCGCGGCAAACGGCAAAACGGGCGTGGTTGTCGGCGGGGGATTACTGGGGCTGGAGGCGGCCAACGCGCTGAAACAGCTCGGGCTGGATACGCACGTGGTGGAGTTTGCCCCGCGGCTGATGGGGGTTCAGCTCGACGACGGCGGTGCCGCGATGCTGCGCCGTAAAATTGAAGCGCTGGACGTGAAGGTGCATACCGGGAAAGAAACCCAGGCCATTACTGCGGGCGAGGAGAGCCATTACCGGATGGTGTTTGCCGATGGCAGCTATCTGGAAACCGATCTGGTGCTATTTTCCGCAGGGATCCGCCCACGCGATCAGCTTGCGAGAGCGTGCGGGCTTGAAGTGGGGCCGCGCGGCGGCATTGTGATTGACGATCGCTGCCAGACGTCCGACCCGGCTATTTATGCGATCGGCGAATGTGCGCTGTGGAACGGGCAGATCTTCGGCCTGGTGGCGCCGGGTTATCAGATGGCCCGCGCGCTGGCGGATACCCTGACGGGCGGCGACGCCGTCTTTAGGGGCGCGGACATGAGCACCAAACTTAAGCTTCTTGGTGTTGAGGTGGCATCGATTGGTGACGCGCATGGGCGTACTCCCGGTAGCCAGAACTACAGTTGGGTAGACGGTCCGGCGGAAGTGTATAAGAAAATCGTGGTATCGCAGGATCGCAAACGGCTGCTGGGGGCGGTGCTGGTGGGCGACAGCGCGGAATACAGCACGTTGCTGCAAATGATGCTCAACGATATGTCGCTGCCAGCCAAACCTGAATCCCTCATTTTGCCTGCCGGGTCGGGTGCAGACAAACCTGTGCTGGGCATCGCAGCCCTGCCCGATAGCGCGCAAATTTGTTCCTGCCACAACGTCAGTAAAGGCGATGTCCGTAACGCCGTGAAGAACGGCTGCCACGATATGACGGCGATAAAAGCCTGCACCAAAGCGGCGACGGGCTGTGGGGGCTGCGCCGCACTCACCAAGCAGGTGATGGAATATGCGCTGTCCGACATGGGCGTCGAGGTGAAAAAAGACATCTGTGAGCATTTCGCGTATTCGCGCCAGGAGATTTATCACCTGGTTCGGGTGGGCAATATCCGCACGTTCGGGGAACTGATTGAAAAGCACGGCCACGGCAGCGGGTGTGAAATCTGCAAGCCGCTGGTCGGATCGATACTGGCATCATGCTGGAACGACTACCTGTTGAAACCGCAGCATTTGCCACTGCAGGACACCAACGATCGTTATTTCGCCAATATCCAGAAGGACGGGACCTATTCCGTCGTGCCGCGCGTTCCGGCGGGAGAGATAACCCCCGAAGGGCTTATCGCCATCGGCGAAGTCGCCAGGCGTTACAAGCTCTACACCAAAATTACCGGAGGGCAGCGAATCGACCTGTTCGGCGCGCGTCTGGAGCAACTGCCGGAGATCTGGCAGCAACTGGTTGATGCCGGTTTTGAAACCGGTCATGCCTACGGCAAATCTCTGCGTACGGTGAAATCCTGCGTCGGGTCGAGCTGGTGTCGCTACGGCGTACAGGACTCCACCTCGCTCGCGCTGCAATTAGAGCACCGCTACAAAGGGCTGCGTTCGCCTCACAAAATCAAAATGGCCGTCTCGGGTTGTACCCGCGAGTGTGCCGAAGCCCAAAGTAAAGATGTGGGGGTAATTGCCACGGATAAGGGCTGGAACCTGTATGTCTGCGGCAACGGGGGAATGAAGCCCCGCCATGCTGATTTGCTGGCGCAGGACATGAGCACAGAGCAGCTCATTCGTACCGTTGACCGCTTACTGATGTTCTACATCCGCACCGCTGACCGGCTGCAGCGCACCAGCACCTGGATGGATAACCTCGAAGGGGGCATCGACTACCTGCGCCAGGTGATTCTGGACGACAGCCTGCAAATTGCGGATGAACTGGATCGTGAAATGTCTGCGGTGGTGGCGACGTACCAGTGTGAATGGCAGACCACTCTGGCCTCGCCGGATCGCCTGGCGCTGTTCAGACCGTTTGTAAACAGCGAGGTCCCTGACGAAGGGGTCGTGATGGTGAGCGAACGTCAACAACTGCGGCCTGCAACGCATGAGGAGCGCAGCATGCTCGCCGTGCCTGCCGCAGAAAATACGCAGGAGCCCGCACCGGGCTGGGTGGAAGTGTGCAGCCTGAGCGCCATCCCGGCGAATGCGGGAATGGCGGCGCGCCTGGCGAGCCAGCAGATTGCGCTGTTCTATCTGCCCGGTCATCCACAGCAGGTTTTTGCGCTGAGCAATCATGAACCAGACAGCGACGCCAATGTGCTGGCGCGCGGGCTCGTGGGCGATGTCAAAGGCGAACCGGTGGTGATTTCCCCGCTCTATAAACAGCGCTTCAGCTTACGGGACGGCCGCAGCCTGGACAATTCGCCGCATGCGCTGCGAAGCTGGGCGGTGAAAGTGGAAGATGGCCGCGTCTGGGTTCAGGCACGAACGCAGGGCGTTGCGTCCACCAAAATCATTGAAACGGTCAACCTATGAAAACAGCGTCTCCGGTCGTGAAAACCACCTGCGCCTATTGCGGCGTGGGCTGCGGCGTCAGTATGCAGCCACAGGCTGATGGCTTCGCCGCCAGCGGCGACCCGGCACATCCAGCGAATCGCGGAAGGCTGTGCGTGAAGGGCAGCGCGCTGGGTGAAACGCTGGGCTTACAGGGGCGTCTGCTCCAGCCTGAAATCCATCATCAACCCGTGAGCTGGCCGCAGGCGTTAGACGCTGTCGCACAAGGGCTACAGGCGACGATTGACGAGCATGGACCGCAGTCGGTCGCGTTTTATGGCTCGGGCCAGCTGCTGACGGAGGATTACTACGTCGCCAACAAGCTGATGAAAGGGTTTATCGGGGCGGGCAACATGGATACCAACTCCAGGTTGTGCATGGCCTCCGCCGTGGTGGGCTACAAGCGGGCGTTCGGCGCCGATGCCGTCCCCTGCAATTATGATGATCTGGAGCAGGCAGACTGCGTTATTCTGGTAGGATCGAACACCGCCTGGGCGCATCCGGTGGTGTATCAGCGGCTGGCGAAAGCCAAAGCGGAGAGGCCGGAGATGCAGATTATCGTCGTTGATCCGCGTAAGACCGCCACCTGTGATATTGCCGATCTGCATCTGGCACTGCGTCCGAGCAGCGATGCGGCGCTGTTCTGCGGCGCACTGAACGAGATGGCAGCGCGCGGAAAACTGGATACCGCTTTTCTGCAGCACCACACGAACGGGGCAGAAGAAACCTTACAGACAGCAAAAGCGTGGAGCCTGGAGAAGACGGCGGACTATTGCGGGATCGCCTCCTCGCAATTACAGGCGTTTTATCAACGGATAGCCCGGAGCCAGCGGCTGGTCACGCTGTATTCGATGGGGATCAACCAGTCCAGTTCGGGCGTCGACAAATGCAACGCGATAATTAACCTGCATCTGGCAACCGGCCAGATTGGACACGCTGGCAGCGGGCCATTTTCGATAACGGGCCAGCCGAATGCGATGGGCGGACGTGAGGTCGGCGGGCTGGCAAACCAGCTGGCCTGCCATATGGGATTTACCGCCGAAGAGATTACACGGGTCGGGCGTTTCTGGCACAGCGATAACGTCGCGCAGAGCCCTGGACTCAATGCCATCGATCTCTTCCGCGCTATCGAGAAGGGAGAGATAAAAGCCGTCTGGATCATGGGCACCAATCCGCTGGTGTCACTTCCGGATGCCGATCGCGTGCGGGCCGGTCTGGCGCGTTGTCCTCTGGTTATTGTGTCCGACATTCTGCGTGACACGGACACCACCCGCGCCGCGCATATCCTGCTGCCCGCCCTGGGCTGGGGGGAGAAAAATGGCACGGTGACCAATTCGGAACGCTGTATCTCCCGGCAACGCGCGTTTCTGGCTGCACCTGGCGAGGCCAAACCTGACTGGTGGATCCTCAGCCAGGTTGCGCAGCGGCTGGGGTTTGCGGAGGCCTTTGCCTGGCAGCATCCGGCAGATATTTTCCGCGAACATGCGGCCTTGTCCGGCTTTGAAAATGCAGGCACTCGGGCGTTTGACATCAGCGGGCTGGCGCAGTTGTCCAATGAAGAATGGGATACCCTGCAGCCGATCCAGTGGCCGGTTAATGCCGCACGGCCGCAGGGTACGCCGCGACTATTTACAGATAAAACCTTTTTTCACCCTGACGGTAAAGCGCGGTTGATCGCCGTCACCCCGGCGCTGCCCGCCAGCCAGCCCACTGCGGCTTATCCGCTGATCATGAACACCGGAAGGGTGCGCGACCAGTGGCACACCATGACGCGAACCGGCAAGTCTGCTCGCCTGATGCAGCATATCAGCGAGCCGTACTGTCAGTTTCATCCGGATGATGCGCCGGGCATTCAGGCGGGTGAGTTGCTGCGTGTAACCTCATCCCATGGCTGGCTGCTGTTACGCGCGCAACCCGATCATCTTCAGCCTCGCGGCAGTATTTTCGTGCCGATCCATTGGAACAGCCATTTTAGCCGGCAGGCCCGGGTCGATGCGCTGATAGCTCCCGTTACCGATCCTCTTTCCGGGCAACCGGAAAGTAAGCATATGCCGGTCAATCTGACGAAATGGAAAGCGGCTTGGTATGCAGAGCTGTTTATTCGGGGAGAGGGGATCGCCGCGCCTGCCACCGCCTACTGGAGCCGCATCACCCAACCGGGCGTCACGCATTTTACGTTAGCGGATTCTTCGCTCCAGGAGGAGTGGATGGCGTGGCTGAATGAACATTATCCGCTGGAGGGGAAAACCTGCCAGAGCGCCCGGATGGGGGATGAGGGCTTCAACCTGCTGGTGTGGGCGCAGGGCGAACTGCAGTTGGCATTTTACGCGTGCCGAAGCCCACTGCTGCCGGACAGGCAAGCGATACTGTCTGCCTTTATCACCCCGCCGGACACGGCACCGCAGCGGCTGGCGTTACTGGCGGGCCAGGCCGGCAGCCATAAGGCCGCCACCGGCAAAATGATTTGCAGCTGTTTTTCTGTTGGCGAAGCGCAGATTGTCGACGCCGTGCGGCAGGGATGCCACAGCGTGCAACAGCTCGGCTCAAAGCTGAAATGTGGCACTAACTGCGGCTCCTGCGTGCCGGAGCTGAAAACGTTTATTGCCGGCCAGCTGGCCGCCCTGACGATGGAAGAACGCCCATGAAAACTAGCAACATGTTGCCGATAGCGCAGATTATGGCCCTGGCAGACCAACGCAGCCCGGTGCGCCGGGGTGACGTCTGGCTGGTGGGCGCAGGGCCGGGTGATACTGAACTGCTGACCCTGAAAGCGCTGCGCGTTATCCGGCAGGCCGATGTCGTGGTCTTTGACCGGCTGGTGTCCGATGCGGTGCTGGCGCTGACGCCGGACACTGCACTGCGGATCGATGTCGGCAAATCCCCGCGCAATCATCGCCTTGAACAGCATGAAATCAATATGTTGCTGGTTGATCTGGCGCTGGCGGGGCACCGTGTAGTGCGCCTGAAGGGCGGCGACCCGTTCATCTTTGGCCGGGGTGGGGAAGAAATGGCCTGCTGCCAGCAGAAGGGGATTGTGTGCAATGTTGTGCCCGGTATCACGGCGGCAATGGGCTGTGCCGCAGCCAGCGGGATCCCGCTGACGCACCGAAACCTGGCACAGTCCGTCAGGTTTGTCACCGGACATGGCTCGGAAGGGGAACCGGACGTTGACTGGTCCGTACTGGCCGCCGCGCGCCAGACGCTGGTCTTCTATATGGGGATTGCCAACAGCTCTGTTATCAGCCAGCGCTTGATTGCCCATGGCTTACCCGGCTCAACGCCCGTGGCGGTGATTGAACGCGGCACTCAGCCTCAGCAGCGCGTGCTGGTGGGCACTCTGGATGCATTAGGAAAGATCGTTGCAGAGGAGCAGGTCGAATCACCAGCCCTGGTAATTATTGGTGAGGTGGTGGGAATGTACCGGCCGATTGCCGAACTGCCTGAGAATATATTTCCGCAGATGGGCCGTTCTGAACCGGCTTTGCCAGCCAGTCTGAAGTGGCCGGCGAAAATGGACAGCATAAGCGTTATTCTGGAATCATCCTATGACCATATCTGGCACGCAAGAGACGGTCACAATAGCTAAAACATCTAATCGAACCAAGGACACGGGGATGGTTAATCCCCGTGTTTGTGGTGAGAAAGAGGCGCAGCGGCCATGGCCGCCGCGCAGGGTGTTATTGGCTAATCGATTGCTGCAGCGCCTGAACGGAAGAAACGATGCCGGCATCGACCGACATGGTCAGGTCTTCCATTTCCAGCGACACCCAGTCGTTGTAGCCCATCATGCGCACCACCGAGAAGAATTCCTTCCACCACTGCAGATCCCGCCCGCAGCCGACGGCGACATAGTTCCAGGCGCGGCCGGCCACGTCATCGATCGGTTTGGTCTCCAGCAGCCCGTTAACCTCGACGACGCCGCGCTCAAGGCGCACGTCTTTGCCATGCACATGATGAATGGCGGGGCCAAGGGCGCGAGCCACCGCGATGGGATCTGCCCCCATCCAGAGCAAGTGACTGGGATCGAGGTTCAGGCCCACCATCGGGCCAACGGCCTCGCGCAGCCGGAACAGCGTTTCCGGGTTCCACACCAGCATGGCGCTGAAGTTTTCCAGCGCAAAGCGCTCGACGCCGCACGCTTTGGCTCGGGCGACCAGCGCCTGCCAATAGGGGATCGCCACGTCATTCCATTGATAGTCCAGGCAGTTTTTCACCGTCGGCGGCCAGCTGACGGTATAGGTGATCCAGTTGGGAATGGTGTCATGCGGGCTGGCCGGCGGCAGGCCGCTCATCATGACGATCTTTTTCACTCCCAGCAGCCCGGCCAGCTCCAGCGTATTGTCGGTTTGGCGCTGATGGCATTGCCCCAGCTCGCCGGGATCGAGCGGATTGCCGGAGACGTTGAGCGCGGCGATCTCCATGCCGCGGCTGGCCAGCGCCTGCAGCAGCTGCCGGCGTTTGGCGGGGTTGGCCAGCAGATCGTCGGCATCCAGATGGGGCGCCGGAGACCAGCCGCCGGTGGTCATTTCCACGCCGCGCACCCCCAGCTCCAGCAGCCGGTCCAGCATCTGCTCGAAGGGTAAATGGCCCAGGCTATCGGTACAGAATGAAAGTTTCATGGTGCTTTCCTTATTGGTAATTAACCCAGGTGGCGCCGTTGTCGGCGGAACGAACGCAGTTTTCAATCCAGCGCACGCCTTCCAGCCCGGCGTCAATATCCGGGTAGATTAGCGTGGCCAGCGTCTGCCGATCGCCGCGCTGGCTGGCGCTGATGGCGATGGCGAACTTGAGGTAAATATTGGCCCAGGATTCGGCCAGGCCTTCGGTGTGCAGCGCGCCGAGCCGCTCTTCGGCCAGGGCGCTGTCGTCCAGATAGGGCATGCCGTGGTGCAGGATCTGGTTGGGCCGCCCCTGGATCTCATAGCGCAATTCGCCGGGCGCAGCGTCGCTCCACTGCAGGCTGGCGAGCGAACCCACCACGCGGATGCTTTGGCTGTCCATCGCGCCGGCGTTGACGGCGGAGGCCCACATGCGGCCGACGGCGCCGTTTTCGTAGTGCATCAGCACCATGGCGTTGTCTTCCAGCGGGGCGCGGGAAGGAATAAAGCTCTGGCGATCGCACAGCAGGGAGGCAATCTTCATGTCGGGCATCACCAGCTGCGAGATGTAGAAGGTGTGGGTGGAGATGTCGCCCAGCACAAAAGAGGGGCCGGCGATTTTCGGATCGACGCGCCACTTTTGCGCCTCGAACTTGTCTGCGCTTTCGTTGGCATTGAAGCCGTGGGTGTACTGCAATTCGACCATGCGTATTTCGCCGATGTCGCCGTTCGCGATCATGGCGCGCATCTGCATCAGCAGCGGATGGCCGGAGAAGCCGTAGGTTACGCCGACGACCAGGCCTTTCTCCGCCGCCAACGCCTTGATTTTTCTCGCCTCCGCCGTGGTGAAGAACAGCGGCTTTTCGCAGATGACATGCAGGCCGGCATTCAGCGCGGCGCGCGTAATTTCATAGTGGGTGCCGTTAGGGGTGGCGATGGTCACCACCTCAACGCCATCTTCGCGGTTGGCTTCTTGCTCCAGCAGCTGTTGATAGCTGTCATAGCAGCGTTCGGCGGGCACGCCGAGGTTGACGCCAAACTCGCGTCCGCGCGCCGCGTCGATATCAAAGGCGCCGGCAACCAGCCGATAGGCGGTGTTGTCGCGCAGTGCGCCGGAACGGTGCTTGTAGCCCACCTGGCTGAGGCGGCCGCCGCCGATCATCGCCCAACGCAGTGGGCGAGGGATGCTTCTTTCACCATTTAACATGCTGACTCCTGATATTGTGGCTTTGCACTCGGGTGCAAAATAGGTTGAAAAAGAGAGTGGCAACGGTTTATTTCTGATTCATCTGCGCAAATTGCGGGTAGTTTTCTCGCGTTACGGTGGCGTAAGGCACCCAGTTGTAAGGCTCGGTTTTGGCGTGATCCAACAGGGCGCGAGTCACTTGCACCGCGCCGATCGCCTGGGCTTTGGCATCCTGGAAAATGGTCACCGCCAGGTCGCCGGTTTTGATAAATTGCAGGCCGTCGGGCGTGCCGTCGATACCGGCAACCAGCACGCCATTCTTTTTGGCCTGCTTCAGCGCCATGATTGCACCGATAGCCATCTCATCGTTGTTGGCGGCGATCGCATCGATCGCTACGCCGTTCAGCAACCAGCCGGAAACCACATCGACCGCTTCATTGCGCTGCCATTTTGCGGTCTGTTTCTCTACCACTTTCAGGTCCTTGTGTTTGGCGATCACCGCTTCAACCGCGCGGGTGCGTTCGCGGGTTTCTTCGTTGGAGAGGGCGCCCATCAGGATCGCCACGTTGCCGCGGTAATTCATTTTTTTCGCCAGAGCCTCCATCTGCAGGCGGCCGCTGAGCGCCGAATCGGAGCCGACGTAGGCCGTCGCGCCGCTCAGCGGCACTTCGGGTTTGCGGTTGACGAAGATCAGGGGGATCGCGGCGCGTTTGGCGGCCGCTATCATCGGCTGGACGCCTTGCGTATCAACCGGGTTGAGGATAATGGCGTCCACGCCCTGATTAATCAGATCGTCCACCTGTTGCACCTGCAGGGCGACATCACCTTTGGCATCGACGAACTGGCCTTGCAGCTGCTGCGCAGCCAGTTCCCGCGCCATTTGGCTGCGCAGGATAGAGACGAAGTTGAGATCGAAGTTGGCCAGCGCCACGCCGACCTGGTAGGTCTTGGCCTGGGCGGTCACCACAAACAGCGAGCAGGCTAACATCAACAACAGTCTGGTTTTTTTCATTACGGTTTCCTGTTGAGAAGAGAGGCGTTGTGTAAAAACAGTGTATTTGCAACCGGGTGCAAAGCAGGAGGCAAAACGGCGATGCGTCTCTGAATGCCACCGTGAATGTCGGCCATGAATAAAATTTGGTCAACAGGGGAAAGGTGAAAACAGCGCTGGCGATCACAAACTGTTTACGTTTTGCACCCGGTTGCATAACGATTTGCAATCGGGTGCAAAAACGGGACATAATTGCAGCAGGAATGCCGGCGGGCGCTTAGGGGATCTGAGCGGGCAGGGTATAGTTTGACTTCACCGAAGCAGGGATCGACGCAACCATGATGAAACACCACAAAGCCACCGCCAGCGACGTCGCCGAAAAGGCCGGCGTCTCTAAATGGACGGTATCGCGCGCCTTTACGCCCGGCGCTTCGATCTCGGACAGCGCGCGTGAAAGCGTGCTGGCGGCGGCGGCCGAGCTGGGCTATCGGCCAAATCTGCTGGCGCGCAGCCTGTCGCAAAAACGCACGCACATCATTGGCGTGGCCATCGACGAGATGAAGAACCCGCATTCAATGATGATGCTCGATATGGTGACCAAACAGCTGCAAACCCGCGGTTATATGGCGCTGTTGCTGAACATCACCGCCGGGGAAAACTACCGGGCGGTGATGGCGATGGCCGATCAGCTGCAGGTCGACGGCATTTTGTTCCTGGCGACGGTGTTAACCCAAGAGTGGGCGGCGATCGCACAAGATCTGCATCAGATACCGCTGGTGCAGGTATGCCGCAATACGGAAAGCGAACACATTGATGTGGTCAATATCGACGGCTACCGCGCCGGCGAAGAGATCGCCGCGCTGCTGATAGAGCAAGGGCATCGGCGCTTTGGTTACATGAAGGGGCCGGACACGCAAAGCAGCCATTTGCTGCGCATGGAAGGTTACCGCGACAAACTGATGGCCGCCGGCTTTCAGTTGGATCGGGTGCTCACCGCCGGCCATTACGATCGCCAACGCGGTTTCCAGCTGATGAGCGAATACCTGCAGGCAACGCCGGAAAGCGAGCGGGTTGAGGCGCTGTTCTGCGAGAACGACGTGTTGGCGCTGGGGGCGCTCGAAGCGCTCAGACAAACGGCGCCGTCGTCTGCAATGGCCGTGGTAGGTTTCGACGATATCGACGAGGCCGGCTCAGCCAACTGGGCGCTGACCAGTTACAGCCAACGCATCGACCGGCTGGTCGAAGAGGCCTTGAATCGCCTGATCGACAATCGCGCCACGGCAGACGGCGCCTGGCGGCACGGGGAATTGCGGGTTCGGCGGTCGCATTTGGCTGGGAAACAGGCGTAAGGCTTCCTTTTTATGTGACGATGTCACTATTGAGGCTTGATGAGAGAAGGAATCCTGGGAATAGTCAGGTTTCACGAGTGTCATTCTGATGTAGATAGACTGCCGAAGTTTGCCAGATTTCACGTAGCGCGATCAAAAAGGAGGGCATTTTGACCCATTTTGCAGAGTGGCTTAGCCACATCCAGGCGCTTGAGGTTGAACTGCACCAGCCAACAACGCGCTGCGATCCGAAGCGTGTCGCGGCATTGCTGCATGAAGACTTTGAAGAGATTGGCCGCTCAGGTCTGCGTTATGACAAATGTCAAACTGTTGCGGCGCTAGATCGCGTAACCAAGCACATGAATATTTAGGGGCATCTGATTGTCTACTTGAGTAATTTATGAGTTTCTGTAACATTTAGATGCACCACAAAACCTAGTCACATCTAAATAGAGAAGAGTTCTACTAATGCCAATATTTATAAGTTACTCACATGATAATAAGGACTTCGTGGATAAGCTTGCAATTCAGTTGGTCCATAGAAATGTAAATGTATGGCTTGATCGATGGGAGTTAAGTATTGGTGACTCGATTATCGACAAAGTGCAGGATGCTGTAGATGGAGCAAGCGCACTTCTAGTCATTCTGTCAAAAGCATCCATTGCTTCCGCGTGGTGTAAAAGGGAACTTTCCTCAGGGGTTCTACGTGAGCTTGAAGAAAAACGAGTTGTTGTAATGCCTGTGTTACTGGAAGACTGTGATATCCCTCTTTTTGCCAGAGGTAAATTATACGCTGATTTTCGAACTAACTTTGATGATGGTTTAAGAACTGTTGTCGAGGGGATAGCAAAAGTAACTAGTCCTTTTCTCGCTAGAGCAAAAGAGCCGGAGTATCACGTTGATTGGTCAATCGACTGGGGTGACGTAAATGGTCTGTTCGCAATAATTCTTAACTTTGTAGAGCAAGCACAGAATCAACCATACACATGCCTCACAAATATCGAAGTATTGTGTTCACCAGTAGCAACAGAAAAATATGAAGCCAGAAAAGAATCAATTGGCGAAGAGCATGCACGAGCTTATATTGTTCGTGTGATCAATGAGTATTTTCAGGCCAGACCAGACTTTCGTCCACTGTTAGTGACCGAAAGAGAAAAAGTAGAAAAAGTCATAGTGGCAGGATCCGATGATGGAGAAGAATACCGACTCAGAATTGGGGTTCGTAGATTAGGTGAAGATACAGGACGCGATGTTCTGGTTAATACTACAACGCTCATTGCACAATCATATGAACACATGAGTTCAGTGCTCAAGCGGCCGGACTCAGAAAAAGCATAACAAGAAAAGGCAGTGGATGCTTCGCACCGCTTATTTAGGTGTTAGCTGATTTAGTGATCGGGGGGCAGGTTAGGGCGTCATGTTGACTTTCCCGCTCCAAAACGTGTTTCCTGGAATGATCCTGAGATGGCATAAACAACCTGTTACTAAATTTTGTAAGTTATCTGGCTGCTTTCTTGTGCAAATCAAATGAAACTGCACCTAACGAAAGAAACGAGAGGGAAGTCGGGAATTGATTTATCTATGTGTGGATATGAATGCTGAAGTAAAGGATCTTTGTAGTCAATTTAACATAATATACATTATGCGCACCTAGGTAATGATATGTGGATTCTGCCGTCCAGGCCTGATTATGGGCTTTCTCCTGCGGCCAATCATGCCAGCGCCGGCTGCTCATGCCGCTGAACTAAGCTGAACTAATTCGTTTTTCAACCGGCCATAAGCCCGGCGGTCTTCTGCTGCCTGGTGTTTGGGTTGCTCAGCAATACCATGATGCTGCGCAGATAATCTCTGAACGCCAACTGTCTGATCGCCTGTTCACTTGCTGCAGCAACGCCTGCCGGTAATGCCGTTCTTGCCACGCGGCGTAGGTCTCATGTCATGCATCTTGTCATTCACACCATCCAACGCCGCCAGGCTTTCAATCTTCAGCAAGATATCAATCGTTGGTTTGGCACTGCTGTACTGCCGATATGATGAATTGCCGTTAATACGCCAGCCAATATCTCGCGTAGTTTCAGCGCTGCATCTTTATAACGCGGATCATAAGGCTCGACCGTGATGATGCGCTCTGTCATTTTCCGCTCCAATAATGATGACCGGACATGATTTCAATGGCGCATCTCCGCCGATAAGGAGTAAAAAACCCCCTGCTTTTTGATCGCGCTACGTAAAATCTGGCAAACCGTGGCTGCTACGATACTGCAGATTTCTCCAAATCGCGTCATTTAAACGGGCACTATTTGTACGCTAGATGCGCATTGGCGTCCGTTTTCATCGTTTTCGGCGCCCACCACGGCGTTGGCTATACTGAATGGGGACACATCCCAGGAGCCTCCCCATGTTTGACCATGTGAAATTTGGCGTCAGCGACTTTGCCCTTAGTAAAGCGTTTTTCCTCAATGCACTCGCGCCGCTGGGCGTAAAGATCGTTGCCGAAGGCGAACCCGGCTATGGCGTCGAACTTTGTCACGATCGGGGTAACGTGTCATTGTGCCTGTTTCAAACCGATGAAAAACCGGCGCATCTGCACCTGGCATTTGCCGCAAGCAGCCGTGAACAGGTCGATGCGTTCTACCACGCCGCGCTAAATGCCGGCGGCAAAGACAATGGCGCACCCGGTTTGCGGCCCAATTACCATGCCCACTACTATGCGGCATTTGTGATCGGCCCGGATGGCCACAATATCGAAGCGGTGTGCCATAACCCGATGAGCTAGTAATTTTTCCAGCTAAAACAGCATATTAATCACGAGATGATGCACGCTATTTAACATAACGCAATTGTGACGTGGTCACTTAAAGTTACCCCGTCACGTCAATCCACTCTGCTCCGGTGATGCTGGCCAGGCGTTGTGGCGCAATTCTCACGCCTGAGTTATCGCTGCCGCCTGCCGGAAGCACTTCACCGTAGCGGCACAGGCTGCGATCGCAGTAAATTCTTACCGCTGCCGGTGCGGCAAAGGGGCAAACGCCGCCCGGTGGATAGCCGGTCAGCGACTCCACCTCCTCCGCCGGCAGCATGCGCGCCTTTACGCCGAAGAATTGTTTGTACTTCTTGTTATCGATTCTGGCGGTTCCCGCCATCACCAACAGCACTACGCCGTCGTTCACGCGAAACGACAGCGTCTTGGCGATCTGCCCGCTCTCCACGCCAAAGGCTTCCGCCGCCAGCGCCACCGTAGCGGTATTCTTTGCCAGCACCGTCACCGCCGTTTCCGGCGCGTGCTCGGCCAGAAATCGCTGAACGCGCTCTATACTCATGCCCATCCTCCCGATGTTGTAAGCCATTGATAATGCCGCAGTGAGGGTTTCGGTTTTAACATCGCATGCTAAAAATGAGAATCAAAATTGTTCAAATCGGTGAATCTGAACAAAGCTTTAAGGGGCCAACGCCCTTTTTTACCTATCATTTTTCATGGAGATACCTGCATGACCACGCAAACGACAGCAAGGCCTTCAGCGGTCGCGGTGGCCGTCTATGAATGGCTCAATCCGATACCCTACGGATTTTTCACCGCTGCGCTGATTTTCGACATTATCTATGCCTGCACGGCGAATATTCAGTGGGTCAACGGTGCCAGCTGGCTGATCGCCATCGGCCTGATTTTTGCCATTATTCCCCGTCTGATTAACCTGGTGCAGGTGTGGTTCGGCAGCGGCCGGCTGCAGGGGCCATCGGTCAAGCTCCATTTCTGGCTGAACTTGCTGGCCATCGTTCTCGCCATCATCAACGCTTTCGTGCATAGCCGGGATGCGTATGCCGTGGTGCCGCAAGGTCTGGTGCTGTCTGCGATCGTGGTCGCGCTGCTGAGCCTCGCCAACATTCTGCTGGCCGTGGGCGCCCGCGCAAAATAATAAGGAGGTTTTCATGAAGCTATCATCGATCGCGATTGCGCTTTCGGCCGTGTTGGCGCTGGCCGGCTGCGATAACAGCGCCGTCATTTCACCGGAACAACAAATGGGGCCGGATCCGACGTTGCCGGCGGCGCAAGACTTCCTGATGCCGCCGATGCAGGTGCCAAAGGGCGTCGGCTGGCAGCAAAATCAGATGCCGAAAGTGGCTGAAGGCTTGAAAATCGATAAGGTGGCGGACGGTTTGCTGCACCCGCGCCAGCTGCTTACCCTGCCCAACGGCGATGTTTTGGTGGTGGAAGCCAACGGGCCGGGCACCGAAGCGGTGAGCACGCCCAAGCAGCTGATCGCCGGTTTGGTGAAGGGCCAGTCCGGTAAAGGCGGCAAAGGGGGCAACCGGATTACCCTGCTGCGCCCAACCGCCGATGGCAGCTGGGAAAAGCATGTCTTCCTCGAAGGGCTCGATTCGCCGTTCGGCGTCCAGCTGATTGGCAACACCCTGTATGTGGCCAACACCGGCAACATCATGCAGTACACCTATCAGCCGGGCGAAACGCGCATCAGCGATGCGGGTAAAGAGCTGGCCGATCTGCCGGACACCATCAACCATCATTGGACCAAGGCCCTGCTGGCCAGCCCGGACGGTAAAAAGCTGTATGTCGGCGTCGGTTCAAACAGCAACATCACCGAAAACGGCCTGGCCGTAGAGTACCGCCGCGCCGCCGTGCTGGAAGTGGACACCGCCTCCGGCGCCAGCCGCATCTTCGCCAGCGGCCTGCGCAATCCGACCGGGCTGCAGTGGGAACCGCACAGCGGCAAGCTATGGGCCATCGTCAACGAGCGTGACGAGATCGGTGCCGATCTGGTGCCGGACTACCTGACCTCGGTGCAGGACGGCGGCTTCTACGGCTGGCCTTACAGCTATTTCGGCCAGCACGTCGATCGGCGGGTGCAGCCGGCGCGGCCGGATCTGGTGGCGAAAGCCATCAAGCCGGACTACGCCCTCAGCTCCCACGTCGCGCCGCTGGGGCTGTTGTTCTACACGGCGAACGCTCTGCCGGCCGAGTATCGCGGCGGCGCCTTCGTCAGCGAACACGGCAGCTGGGATCGCTCGCCGCTGAACGGTTATCGGGTCAGCTACGTGGCGTTTGAGCAAGGCAAGCCGGTCGGCAAACTCAAAGCGGTGGTCACCGGCTTTGTTTCCGACGACGAGAAGGAACTCTATGGCGCACCGGTAGGATTAGCTGTCGACAAGACCGGCGCCCTGCTGATTGCGGATGACGTCGGCAACACCGTTTGGCGCGTCAGCGCTAAATAACAATAGGCGGCGATCGGCGCGCCATTGCCGCAGCCGAGATCCAGCAGCCGCGCATTGGCCGGGGTGAGCAGCAAAAAGCGATCGAGCCACGGCCGCTCAAACAGCGTGGTGGGTCTGAGACGTTCCCAAGCGGCGGCATGTTCGTCATAAAGCGGGATAATGGTGCTAGCCAGTTTTTCCGTCATTAATATTGTCCCCGTCACGTGATTGGCGCAAAAAAAATAGCCTTTGGTCAGATTTAAAGCGCTTATCCGATAATATATTCATCAACAGACCGTTGACCAGAAATAAAAGGTTTTAACATTTCGACATAAACCAGTACAATTCCCTACCCTGTGTTAACCCTTTTTTTAGGTTGATTGTGTCGTTAATTCAGCGCTCTGCATCGCGAAATCGGGCCGCCGCCTGGTTAGGGGTGTTTGCCATTCTGATGTTGTTCATTGCGCCGGTGGTCTCGCGATCCCTGGAGCATGTGCGCGCCGGAAGTGCTGGAGCGACCGTCATGGCGGATTGCGGCATGGATATGCCGATGCATCACGGGATGTACTCGCCGCCGCCTGAGCCTGAGAAAGCCTCACAGCCGCTGATGCAGCACGGCGGCGGCCACCACAACATGGCGATGATGATGGACGACAGCGCCTGCGGCTACTGCGTGCTGTTGTTGCACGCGCCGCTGCTGGACGTGAGCCACGGCCCGCTGTTCTGGTCCCAGTCGCTGGCTTCGCGCCCGCCGCCGATCCACTATCTCGTCCCTCTGTTTGCCCACGTTGTTCACACCGAATTACAGCCGCGCGCGCCCCCCCATCTCTTTCCTCTGATTTAACAATAAGCCCATTGCCGTTCTCTGTATTGCCGTTGATCGTTTCAACCCGGCGGAATTAATTCGCCCAACGGTTAATCATCGAGACGACATTATTAATCCGGTTATTTCCAGGTTGATGGAATTAACCCCCGTATTTTCCGATGGTGATTTTCGCCAGGCCGCCCCACGCCTGAATAATCCCTCGGCCAAGTACGGAAAAAGTTAGCTTAAGGAAAGATGATGTTTAAACCGACTTATAAAAAGAACGCCGTCACCCGCGCCATTACCACCGCCATGCCGCTGTTTCTGCTGGCCGGCCACGCGGCGCAGGCGCATCAACACCCTGCCGGCGCACAGGTTAATGATGGCGACGTGATCACCGTCACCGCGCCGCTCTACTCCCCGCTGACCATCGTCACCTCGCCGAAAACCCCACGCCAGCCGGTGCCGGCCAGCGACGGTTCGGACTACCTGAAAACCATCCCCGGCTTTTCGCAGATCCGCAACGGCGGCACCAACGGCGACCCGGTGTTCCGCGGCATGTTCGGCTCTCGGTTGAAGATCCTCACCGACGGTTCGGAAATGCTGGGCGCCTGCCCAGCGCGGATGGATGCACCGACCTCTTACATCTCGCCGGAAAGCTTCGATCTGTTGACCATTACCAAGGGGCCGCAGACGGTGCTGTGGGGGCCGGGATCGTCGGCGGGCACGGTGCGTTTCGAGCGTGAACGCCCGCGCTTCGACAAGCCGGGTATCAAGGGCAACGCCAGCGTGCTGACCGGCTCCAACGGCCGCTGGGACGAGAACATCGACGCCAGCCTCGGCGCCGAACAAGGCTACCTGCGGGTGATGGCCAACAAATCCCGTTCCAACGACTATCAGGACGGCACGAATACGCGCGTGCCATCGCGTTGGGACAAGTGGAACGGCGATCTGGCGCTCGGCTGGACGCCGGACAACGACACGCTGCTGGAAGTAACTATGGGCCGCGGCAACGGCGAAGCGCGCTATGCCGGCCGCAGCATGGACGGTTCGCAGTTCAAACGCGAAAGCCTGGGCATGCGGGTTGAGAAATCCAACATCGGCGACGTGCTGGATAAGCTGGAAGCGCAGGTCTACTACAACTACGCCAACCACGTGATGGACAACGTCACCCTGCGCTCGCCGGGCAGCGGTGGCATGGCTGGGCACGGGGGGCATGGCGGCATGAGCATGGGGATGGGCGGCCACGGCGGGCACATGATGTCCTCCGGCATGACGATGCAGCTCGATCGCCGCACCGTCGGCGGCCGCGTGATGGGCACCTGGCAGTGGCAGGACGTGAAGCTTGAAAGCGGCCTGGACACCCAAACCAACACCCACCGCAGCATGAACCGCGGCAGTTGGGAAAAAGACGCCCAGTTCAACAGCTACGGCGCCTTCAGTGAACTGACCTGGTCCACCAGCGAACAGGATAAACTGATCGGCGGCGCGCGCCTCGACCGCACCCTGGTGGAGAATTTCCGCAGCGCCAGCGCTGGGGAACGTTCGGACACCCTGCCGAGCGGCTTTATGCGCCTGGAGCATACGCTGGCCGACCTGCCGCTGATGCTGTATGCCGGCGTCGGTTATACCGAGCGCTTCCCGGATTACTGGGAGCTGTTCTCGCCGAAGCTTGGCCCGAACGGCAGCAAGGATCCGTTCTCCAGCGTCAAGAGCGAGAAAACCACGCAGCTCGACATCGGCGCGCAGTACAACGGCAAACGCTTCAACGGCTGGGTCTCCGCTTATGTAGGCCGCGTCGATGATTTCATCCTGTTCAAATACGATCCGCACAACGCGCGCCTCAGCCAGGCCGATAACGTCAACGCCAACATCATGGGCGGCGAAATGGGCATGGGTTATCAGCTGAGCGAGCACTGGAAAACCGACGCCAGCCTGGCCTACTCCTGGGGCAAAAACACCAGCGACGGCCGCCCGCTGCCGCAGATCCCGCCGCTGGAGGCGCGCCTGGGGCTCACCTATGAGTACGGTGACTGGAGCGGCGCCGGCCTGTGGCGTCTGGTCAGCAGCCAACACCGCGTGGCGATCAACGAAGGCAACGTGGTGGGCAAAGACTTTGCCGAAAGCGCCGGCTTCGGCGTGCTCTCCGCCAACGCCGCCTACAAGGTGAATAAAAACGTCAAGCTGAGCGCCGGTCTGGATAACATCCTGAACAAGACCTACAGCGAGCACCTTAACCTGGCGGGCAACAGCGCCTTCGGGTACTCGGCCAACAGCGCGGTGAATGAACCGGGCCGCACCCTGTGGGCCAAGGTTAACGTCACCTTCTAAGCGGTTCACCGGGCGATGGGCCACCGTCGCCCGGTCAGGCGATATGCGATCCGGTTCTTAGGATATGAGTTTTAAGTTTTTCCCATTCGGTTAGGCGGCGATTACTATCATCTTCAGGTTAATCATTGCCCCGGAGGGAATATGCAAAAGATCACTCGTTTTCTGGCCCTGCTCGGCGAGCTGATGATCGAAAAAGCCGAAGACGCCGCGCCGCAGGCTGCTCAGCCTGACGATCGCGACGACGCGCTGCCACCGCGTCTCGAACGCGGGGTTCCGCTGGCCGACCGCTTCCTGTTCATGTAATTCCCCCACTCTGTTTTCATCCTGCACGCTCGTTCACACAGCACGCACGATAGATGCTGACAATCACCGCCGGCAAGTAGCCGGATGCGCACGCCCTGGCGCATCCGGGGCGTGCCGTTAATTCAGGGCGGCGAAAAATGCCTGGTAGCCCTGTGCGCTGCGATCCAATTCGTGGGATTGCAGCGGTTCCACCGTGCCGTCCGAAGCGGCCTCCCTGCCGTAAAAGGCGAAGAACGAGGCATAGTCGGCCCGCACGTAACCGGCAGTGACTTCAAACGGCCGGAAGATTTCCTCCAGCGAGTAGCGATAGCGCCCGTCGCGCGCATAATCCTCTGCGCGCACCCCCGCCGTGACCGCCAACGCCAGCTTCTTGTTTTGCATCTTGTAGCCGCTGCGAGAACCGTAGGCCCAGCCGTAGGTCAGCACGTCGTCCAGCCATTTTTTCAGCAGCGGCGGGCTGCTGAACCAGAAAATCGGGAATTGCAGCACGATGTTGTCATGGGCTTCGATCAGCCGCTGCTCTTGGGCGACGTCGATCTGCCAGTCCGGGTAGGCCTGATGCAGTTCGTGCACGGTATACCGCTCCGGATAGCGCCGCAGCTCCTCCAGCCAGCGTTTATTGACCACCGAGTTCGCCATATCGGGATGGGTCACCACCACCAGGGTTTTCATATCGATTTATCCAGTCAAGTGCCTACCGGCGCATCATAGGTTATGCTGGAACAATGTAAAATACGCACACTCACGACACATACTTACCCTGGAGAAAGCACCCAATGACCGCTGAATCCCACTGCAGCCCAACGGGCATCAGCCTTGAAGACACCGGCTATGGCTATACGCTGTCGGTGATCAACGGCAAATATAAAATGATTATTCTCTACTGGCTGGCGTTGTATAAGCCGGTATTGCGGTTCAACGAGCTGCAGCGCTGCATCGGCACCATTTCCTACAAAACGCTGAGTTCGACGCTGAAAGAGCTGGAAAAAGATCGGTTGGTGGTGAGAAAGGAGTATCCGCAGATCCCGCCCAAGGTGGAGTACAGCCTGTCCGAACGCGGGCGTTCGCTGATCCCGGTGATCGACATGATGTGTAACTGGGGGGAGCAGCACCGGCCGGAACAGCCGGTGCCGTGAGGGGTTAGTTGTCCGCTGCCGCCGAGGTTGCCGGCGCGGGCTCATCGTGCTCGACCAACGCGTCCGCCGGCCGGCACTGGCGCAGCGTGCGCACGCTGAAGGCCACCAGCACGCCGAGCGCAGCGGCGAATGCGCCAAACGACAGCACGCTCATCAACGGGGTAAACACCCTGCCCAGTACGCCGAGCCCCAGCGCGCCGATCGAATCGCCGGTTACGTCCTGCGCGGTGCCGAGGCTGTTCACCCGCCCCAGCAGATGATCCGGCGTATTGCTCTGGATCAGCATGAACTGCAGGAGCGAAGCGATGGCGTTGGCGTAGCCGTAGCACACCAGCGCCAACAGCGCCGGCGCCAGGTGGCTGAACAGCCCCAGCGAAGCGATAGCGGTAAACGCGACGATGGCGGCAACCAGGATCAGCACGCCGGGCCGAGAGAAACGCCCCACCCAGCCGCTGGTCAGCGCGCCCAGCATCGCGCCGAGCGGCACCGCGGAATACATCAGGCCAATTGAGGACGCGCCGACGTGGTAAGCGTCCTGCGCCAGCGCCGGGAACAGCACCCGGACGGCGCCGACGATGCTCATCAGCATTCCCAGCAGCACCACCGACCCCACCACCTTATTGCGCCAGACAAACTGGAAGCCGCTGGCGAGCGCGCGCAGCGGGTGTTCCGGCTCCTGCTGCTGCGGCAACAGCGTCGGCAGGCGCACCAGTGGGACAAGGGTGCCCAGCGTCCCGGCGGCGGCCACGGCGAACGCCAGCCCCACGCCGCCGAACACGATGATAATCCCGCCCAGCGCCGGCGCCAGGATCGCGCCGATGCGCACCGTCACCATGCTCAAGGCCCCCGCCGCCGCCAGGTTTTCGCGCCCGACCAGCAGCGGGATCACCGCCATCAGCGCCGTCATGCCCAGCGCGCCGAAGAAGCCGTCCCAGGCCGCCAGCAGGTAGAGCGCCCACAGCGAAGGCGCCGGGGCGAAGGCGTTCAGACTCAGGGCGACAAAGCCCAGCCCGCAGGTGCCGCGCGCAAACAGGATCAGCTTACGGCGATCGTAGCGATCGGCGAGCACGCCGCCCAGCATCAGGCCGATAAACATGCCCACCCCGTCCAGCGCCACCGCCACGCCCACCTGCAACGTGGAGCCGGTCATCGCCTGGATCTGAATCGGCACCCCCACCGCCAACATGCCGAGGGAAAACACCGACAGCATGCGGGCGCAGAAAATCGCGCGGAAATGCGCATTGCTTCTCAGCAAACTGAAATCAAGAAAAAAAGAAGGTCTGGCCATAGTGTCCTGCATATCATGTTTTAGTACGGGCCGGGACGCACGCCCCCCGGCCCGGTTGCGTTATACCAACCCGTATTGCTGCGTCAGCAACGAATGCAACAGCGGCCCGAGCGTCTCCAGCGAAGCCGGCGACAGAATGTCCGCGTGTTCGCAGCGCTGGTGATGGCAGATCAGCCCATCCAGATACGGTGCCCACACGGCGTCGATGTCCATCTCCGGCGGCAGCGTCTGGTCGGCGACAAACAGCGTCGCCGTGCCGTGGAAACGCCGGCTGCGCGCCTGGGACAGAATGCGCACCGCGTCGCGGTAGTTGGCGACGATGCTGTCGAACATTGCCGCCTTCTCCGCCATCAGCGCCGGATCGCCATGATCTTCCGCCATAAACTCGGCCTGCTCCTGCGCCACCTCTTTCTGCGCGTCCTCCTCGCTGGGGCCGGTCCAATCCTGGCCTTCCGGCGGATAGGTATCCAGCATGCCGAGGAACGCCACCTCATCGCCCTGCTGCTGCAGGCGAGCGGCCATCGAGTGCGCCAGCGTGCCGCCGAGCGAATAGCCCAGCAGGTAGTAAGGCCCCTGCGGCTGCAGGCGGCGCAGATTGGCGAGATGACGATCGACCATCTGCTCGATATCCTCGCAGGTGGCGATGGCGCCGTCCGGTCTTGGCGACTGCAGGCCGATGATGGGGTAGCTGCCCGGCAGATAACGGCTCAGCCCCGAGTACTGCCAGGCGAAACCGGAAGCCGGATGCAGGCAGAACAGCGCCGGGCCTTGGCCGGCCCGCAGCTGCAGGCATTCGCCGACGCCGCGGCTCTCGGCCGAGTTGGCCGCCTGCGCGTCATCGAGCAGGTGCGCCATCTTCTCCAGGCTGCGGGCGAACATGATCTGCCCGACGCTCAATGGCCGAGGGACGCGGCGACGCAGCTCCGCCGCCAGACGCATCGCCAGCAGCGAATGGCCGCCCAGCGCGAAGAAGTCGTCGTCGGCATACACCGTCTCGCGCCCCAACAGTTCCCCGAACAGCGCCGCCAGCAGGCGTTCGCTGTCGCTCTGCGGCATGCGGCCACTTTGGTGGCTCAGCTGCGGCCGTGGCAACGCCTTGCGATCCAGCTTGCCGCTGGCGCTGAGCGGGAAGCTGTCGGTCATGACATAGCTGACCGGCATCATGTGCGCCGGCAAACGCTGCTCCAGCGCCTGATGCAGCACGGCGGTATCCAGCGTCACTCCCGGTTGGGCGATCAGCCAGGCGACCAGCTGGCGCATATCGGCGCCGCCAAGCCCCGTCGCGCCCTCGCCCAGCTCGATGGCGTGCACCGCCGCTTGCGCTACCCCCGGCTGCGCCAGCAGCGCCTGCTCGATTTCCCCCAGCTCGATGCGCTGGCCGCGGATCTTCAGCTGATCGTCGCTGCGCCCCAAATACTCGACGCTGCCGTCTTCCAGCCAGCGGGCGATATCGCCGGTGCGATACATGCGCGCGCCGTTGCCGGCGGGATCGGCGACAAACCGCTGCGCCGTCAGCCCCGGCCGATGCAGATAGCCATCGGCCAGCTGAATGCCGCGCAGGTAAAGATCGCCGGCGCAGCCGACGGGCACCGGCCGCAGCATCGCGTCGAGAATGCTCAACTGGGTGTTCCAGACCGGTTTGCCGATCGGCACGCCGGCGCCGCTCACCGCCGCCAATGCCGCGCCGGACGCCGGTTGGTAGGTGACATCGACCGCCGCCTCCGTCGGGCCATACAGGTTGTGCAGCGGCGCGGTAACCAACGCCTGATAGCGGGAAGCCAGTTCACACGACAGCGCCTCACCGCTGCAGAACACGCGTTTCAGGCTGGCGGCGGCGCGCTGCGGCGCCCGCTCGTTCAGCGCCTCCACCCAGATAGCCAACATGGACGGAACGAAATGCAGCGTGGTCACGCCATAGTCGTCGATCAACGTCGTCAGCGCCTGCGGATCGCGGTGCGCCTCCGGCGGTGCCATCACCAGGCGCGCGCCGACCATCAGCGGCCAGAAGAATTCCCAGACGGAAACGTCGAAGCTGCACGGGGTTTTCTGCAATACCACGTCCTGCGCATCGAGCGCATACTCGTGCTGCATCCAGAACAGGCGGTTGACGATCGCCCGGTGGTTCACCACCACGCCTTTCGGCCGCCCGGTAGAGCCGGAGGTATACAGCACGTAGGCGGGATAATCGCCGTTCCCCGCCGGCAGGCGCGCAGGCGGTTCGCGCCCGCTGTCGTCCAGCGCATCGAACAGCAGCGTCGGCGCCAGCGCGGCAAAGCGGGCATCCAACGCGCTCTCGGTGATAATCAGCCACGGCTTGGCGTCCTCCACCATGTAGGCCAGACGTTCGTCCGGGTAGCCGGTGTCCAGCGGCAGCCAGGCGGCGCCGGTCTGCACAATCGCCGTCAGCGCCAGGCTGAGGCGCACGGAGCGCGGCAACGCCACCGCCACGATATCCCCCGGCTGAATGCCGGCCGCCGTCAGCCGCTCGGCCAGCAGCGCGGCCTGGCGCTGCATGTCACGGTAGCTGAGGCTGTGCCCGGCATCCTGCAGCGCGATGCGATCCGGCGTGCGCCGCGCTTGATCGGCGATCGCCTGATGCAAGGTGGTGTCCGCCACCGCCTGCCCGGTGCGGTTGACCGCCGCGATCAGCGCCTGCTCCTGCGGCGTTTGCAACTGCCAGCGCGGCAGCGGCAAATCCGGCTGGGTGATCCACTGCTGCAACAGCGCCATCAGCCGCGCGGCGAAGCGCTCAGGCTGCGGCACCGAGGCGCGGTACTCCATCAGCAGGCGCAGACGCTCGCCCGGCAGCACCAGCAGCGTCAGCGGATAGTGGGTATAGCCTTTGTTGCGGATGGCGTCGCAGCGCAGCGACCCTGCGCCGCCCAGCAGAGCGTCGTTGTCCGGGTAGTTCTCCACCACCAACAGCGTATCGAACAGCGTGCCCGCCCCGGCCAGGTGCTGAATTTCCCCCAACCCCAAATCGTCGTGCTCCAGCAGTTCAATTTGCCGGTGCTGCAGCTCAGTCAGCTGTTCCGTCAGCGAACGATCGTGCTGCAGACGCACCCGCACCGGCAGCGTGTTGCTGAACAGGCCAACGTGTTCCTCGACCCCTTCTATCTGGCCAAAGCGGCCGGAAACCGGCGAGCCGAACACCACGTCCTGCTGGCCGCAACAGCTGGCCAACTGCAATGCCCAAATGCCCTGCATCACGGTATTGAGCGTCAACCCGCGTTCGCGACACAGGGTCAGCAAGCGCCTTTCCTCGGCCGGCGGCAGCGTCATCTCCAGCTCGTGTACGCGATCGTCCTGCGCCTCACCGAACAGCAACGTCGGCCGCACGTCCTGCAGCGTCTGGCGCCAGAGGCGGCGCGAAGCTTCGGCATCCCGCGCGGTCAGGCGGCGCACGATATCGGCATAGTTCGAACGCAGCGGCGGCAACGCCTGCTCGCCTTCACGCAGGGCCAGAATCAGATCGTTGAGCACCACCGGCGTCGACCAGCCGTCGACGATCAGGTGATGCGCGTTAAGGAACAGCGTGTAGCGTTCGCTATCCCCGTGTTTGACCAACAATGCATGCAGCATCGCGCCCGGCTGGTTGAACAGATCGCGCTGCAGTTCCTGCTGCTCCAGCCGGTGCAGTGCCTGCGCCTCCTGTTCTTCGGCCAGCGGCGGCAGCGCGTGGCTGTCCAGCGGCCAATGGCTTTCCTGCGGGATCAGCTGCAGCGGCTCGCCCTCGCGGTTGAATCGGGCGGCCAGCTGCGGATGGCGGCGGATCACCGCATTCAGCGCCTGCTGAAGTTGATGCGCGTCCAGTTCGCCGCAGAGGCTCAGGCGCGTCAGCGAGTTGTAGCTGCCGCCCTGCTGCGCTGTCTGCGCATGGAACAGCAGGCCGTGTTGCAGCGGCAACAGCGGCAGCGCCGCGGCTAACGGCCCGCACTCCCGCTCCCAGGCGCGCACCGCTTCATCATCGACGCCCGGCTGGGCGATTTCGGCCGCCACCAACGTCGCCGCCGCGCGTTCGGGATGCCGTTCGGCAAACTCGCACAGTGAACGCACGGCGTGCTCGATGCCGCTGTGCAGCTGCGCAATGTCGCTCTCGCTGAAAATTCCCTCCAGCCAGCTCCAGTTAATCGCCAGGCAGGCGCTGTCGCGCCGCTCCTCGACAAAGATATTCACTTCCAGCCCGTAAGACAGCGCCTGCTGCGCATCCTGCGCCACGGCGAAGGCGTCGCGGAAGCGGGTCTGGCTGCGCTGCGGCGTCCAGTGCGCCTCATCCTGGCTGAAACGCCCAAGGTAGTTGAATAAAATCTCCGGGGCGTTGCGCTGCGCCAGCGCCGCCAGATCGTCACGCTGCGGATGCAGATAACGCAGCTGGCCATAGCCGACGCCGCGATCGGCCACCGCGCGCGTCGCCTGTTTCACCGCGCGCACCGCCTCATTATGCTCGGCGTCATGCAGTTCGATGCGCAGCGGGTACTCCGCCGTCAGCCAGCCGACGGTGCGGGCCAGATCGAGGCCGTCGTCCAGTTCGGCGCGGCCGTGCGACTCCAGAGAGAAACGCAGCGAAGCGGCCTGGAAACGGCGGCGGCAGGCCTGAGCCAGCGCGCACAGCATGATCTCTTCAACCTGGGCGCGATACCCCTGCGGCAATGTGCCGAGCAGCGCGGCGGTCAGCCGGCTGTCGAGCAGCGTGCGCCGTTCGCTCACCGAGGCGATGCGATCGGTCTGCGGTTCCAGCGCGCGCCGCCCCAAACGCGGCACGCCGTCCGCCAGCATCTGCCGCCAGAACGGCAGCTCGGCTTCGCGGCGTTCGACGTCGGCCCTTAAACGCGCGGACCATTCATAGAGCGAGGTTTCCTCCGGCGGCAGCGTGATCGGCTGCCCCTGCATGGCGCTGTCGGCCACTTGCCGCAGCTCGTCGAGCAGAATGCGCCAGGAAACGCCGTCCACCACCAGGTGGTGGATCGCCAGCACTAGCCCCAGGCTCTGCCCGTCACGCTGCAACAGGATCGCCTGCATCATGGCGCCGGCCGCCGGATCGAGCTGCTCGAGTGCGGCATCAAACGCCTGTTCCGCCGCTAGCTCCAGTTCGCCGGATACGGCCTGAACCTGCATGAACTCAGCGGTAGCGGCTTCCTCGACCACCAACTGGCCGTCGCGGATCCTGGCGCTCAGCGCCGGGTGCGCCGCGCGCAGCTGTGCCAACGCATAACGCAGCTGTTCCGGTTGCAGCTCGGCGGGCACGCGCAGGAAAACGCCGTGCGCGAAGCGGCGATGCATATCGCCCGTCTCGGCGAACCAGTGCAGGATCGGCAGCCCGTCGATCGGGCCTTGCCGCACGCTGCGTGCGGTCTGAGAGCCAACGGCCAGCGGCTGCATCACCTGCGCCATGCGCGCGGGGGTGTGCAGCGCGAAGATCTCGCGCGGCCGCAGCAGATAGCCTTTGCGCCGCAGGGCGGTGCCCAGCCCCATCGCCGAGATGCTGTCGCCGCCGAGCGCGAAGAAATCGTCGTCGGCGCCGACGCGCTCCATTCCCAACAGTTGGGCCATCGCGTGGCAAATCAGCCTTTCCTGCTCGGTGGCCGGTTCGCGAATGCTTTGCGCCAGCGTCTCCTGCGGTTTGGGCAGCGCCTGGCGGTCAATCTTGCCGTTGACGTTCAGCGGCAGCTCCGGCATCACCACCAGGATCGCCGGCACCATATAATCCGGCAGACGCTGCGCCAGCTGCCCCAGCAGCTCGCTTTGCAGCGCCGGCGAGGCGCGACGCGCGTCATCCTGCACCGAGCAGTAGCCAATCAGGCGATAGGTGGCGCCGATCGGTTCGGCGATCACCACCGCCCGCCCCACGTCCGGCAAGGCGGCCAAGGCGCTTTCCACCTCACCCAGCTCGACGCGGAAGCCGCGCACCTTGATTTGGTGATCGGTCCGGCCAATGAATACCAGTTGGCCCTCCGCGCTCCAGCGCATCAGGTCGCCGCTGCGGTACATCACCTCGCCTTCGACGAACGGGTTGGCGACAAAGCGCGCCGCCGTCAGATCCGGGCGCCGCAGGTAACCGCGCGCGATGCCCTTGCCGGAAATGTACAGCTCGCCCGCCGCGCCGATCGGCACCGGCTGCAGGCGGCTGTCGAGCAACCAGACTGAGGTATTGGCGAGGGGACGGCCGATCACCGGCTGGTCTGCGGCCGTGACCGGCGCGCCGAGGGTATCGACGGTGTATTCGGACGGGCCGTAATAGTTGTGGATCTCCACCTCCGGATGCTGCTGCATCAGGTTCCACAGCGTCGGCGTCGCCGCCTCGCCGCCGATCATCACGAACGACGGCAGCGGGAACTGCCCTTTCAGCAGACCGCAGTCCACCAGTTGCGAGAAGAACGACGGCGTGATGTCCAGCAGATCGATCGGCGTCTGCTGGGTCTGTTCCAGCAGCGCCCAGGGGTCGCGGCGCAGCTCCTCATCGAAGATAACCAGTTCGCTGCCCATCATCATGCAGAACAGCGGTTCCCAGGAGGAATCGAAAGAGAACGAGGCGGTATGGCCGGCGCGCAAGCGGCGCGCGTGGCGGGCCTCGAATTTTTCGATCGCCGGGCCGAACAGAGAAGCCTGGTGCGACAGGAACAGGTTCAGCAGCCCGCGGTGCGTGGACATCACGCCCTTGGGTTTGCCGGTCGAACCGGAGGTGTAAATCATGTAGGCGAGATGCGCCTCGTTCAGCGGCACACGCCGTTCGGCATCCGTTATCGGCGTGCCCTCGGCGGCCGCGCAGCGCGTCAGGCACGGTGCGTCGTCCAGGCACAATACCTGCGGCAGATCCGGCATGTTGGCTCGCGTGTCACTGTGGGTCAGCAACATTACCGGCCGCGCGTCGTCACACATCAGCGCCAAACGTTCACGCGGATAGTCCAGATCGAGCGGCATATAGGCCGCGCCGCTGGCCAGCACGCCGAACAGCGCGACCAGCGTGTCCACCGAGCGCGGAATGCCGATGGCGACCACGTCTTCGGCGCCGATGCCGCTTTCGATCAGCACTCGCCCCAGCTGCATCACCCGTTCGGAGAGCTGCCGGTAGCTGAGGCGCACGTCGCCGCAGGACACCGCCAACGCCTCGGGCTGACGCTCAACCTGGCGCTGGAACGCATCCATGATCGAAACCATGCCCGCCGGCGGCGTCAGCTCAGCGCCGCGCCCCCAGGCCGCGAGTTGTCTGAGTTCCCCCTCGCCGATCAACGCCAGTTGACCGTTCGGCTGGTGCGGCTGCCGCGCCAACTGCTGCAGCCAATGGCCGATGCGCTCCGCGTGGTGCTGCAAGGTGCGCGGCGAGTATTTGGCCGGGTTGGCGACCAAAGACAGCGTCAATACGCCGCTTCGAAAACCGATCTCGAACTCCAGGTCGTCGACCGGTCCCATCGCCAGCGTATGGGTGGTGGCCGCCTGACCGTCGAACGACAAGGCGCTGTGGTAGACCTTGACGTTGACCACCGGCCCGTACAGTTCCTGATGGCCGCCGACCAGGCCGAGATCGCGTTTGATCTGCTCCGCCTCATAGCGTTGATGGCGGCGCGCCTGCTTGATCTGCGCCACGGTGGCCAGGCAGACATCCGCCAGCGACATCTCCGGCGTCACGTTCAGCAGCAGCGGCAGCACGTTGACCACCGGGCCGACCGCCGCCAGCGCCTGCGATCCCATCCGGCGCATGAAAGGAAAACCGACTGAGAAGCGGGTTTCGCCGCTCATGCGCGCCAGGTACAGCGCCAGCGCCGCCGTGACGATATCGGCCGGCTGCAGCGACTGCAGCGCGCCATCGCGCAGCGCTTCGTCAAACAGCGATTCAGGCAGCACCAGCGCCTGTTTGAGCGGCCGGGCGCCCGCCTCAACCTCCCGACTCTCCGTCGATAATGACAGCGGCGACGGCAAATCGCGCAGATGCTGGCGCCAGAATTCGGCCGCCCGCTCACGTGCGGGCGAGGTTTGCCATTGCTGAAACTCTTCCACCACCTTGCCGAACGGGGTAAACGGCGAGGCCGCCGGCGCCAGCCCGTGGCGCAGCGCGCGATAAATATCGGCGATCCGACGGGTGATGGCTTCGAAGCTGAAGCCGTCCAGGGTCAAATGATGAAAGCGCTGATACCAGAACCAGCGATCGGCGCTGACGCGGATCACCGCATGGCGATAGAGCGGCCGCTCGCCGTCCGCCGGCAGATCCTGCGCCAGATCGTCGTTCATCAGCGCCAGCGCCGCCTGTTCGGCGTCCGGCCGCGCGCTGAAATCGAACCACTCCGGCGCCTGCACGCGCGCAGGATCGGCGTTCAGCGGCAAACGCTGCACCGGCTGGCCGTCCTGCGCCTCAAAGAACTGCGCCTGAACCGTATCCGCTTCGGCCAGCCCCTGACGGATCGCGCGCTCCAGCGCCGAGCGGTCGATAGCGCCGTGCAGTTCGGTGTAGTGCGCCACCGCGAAGCCGTTGCGCCGCAGCGCGATTTGGTCGGCGATCCAGATCCCCGGTTGCGCCGCAACCAGCGGATAATCCCGATACTCGACCTGAGTATCCGGCAAAGAAAGCGTTTCTGACATGGTGTCTGTCCTTTTCCTCAAACGGAATGTATCGATGTGGCTGTCTGGCGCTTAACGCGCCGCATCCGCCGCTTTCAAGGCCGCCGGCCGCATGTCCTGCCAGTGCGTTTCGATGTAGTCGATGCATTCGCCGCGCGACGCCGGCCCCATCAGCACGCGCCACCCCTGCGGCGCGTCGGCAAACTGCGGCCACAGCGAATACTGCTGCTGCGCGTTGACCAAAACGGAGAAACGGAGGCTTTCGTCATCGAACGGGTTTTGTTGTTCCTGAGTCATTTTCATTACCTGTCTGTCAAAATGTGTGGGTTATTCCATCCCGGAAAGCAGCTGGCGTACGCCGTCCACCAGGCCGCCGCGCCAGCAGAGCGCGTCATGTCCGCCGGAAAACACGCGGTAGTCGGCGCGGTGCCCCGCCGCCGTCAGCGCCTCGTGCATCTGGCGATTGACGAATTCGATATCCGCCTCCCGATCGCCGGCCTGTTGGATCACGTTGAGCGCTGGCGCCGCCGCGTCGCGTTGCCGAACCTGGCGTATCAGCCAGCCTTCCTCCAGTTCGTGGCGTTTTTCGAACTGGGTAACGAATTGCACCGTAGGCCACCAGAAGGAGCCGGACTGGCTCAGCACGTGGCCGAAACGTTCCGGCCAGTGCACACCGGCATATAACGCTGCCAGCCCGCCGTAGCTTTGGCCGGCGACGACGGTGCGCGCCCCTTCCTCGCTGAACGCTTCGCGCTTCTGCGCCTGCGGCAACAGCTCATCGATGATTGCCTGCCAGAAGGCGGCGTTGCAGGGCAGCTCGTTTTCCCGGTGTTCGCCGTCGATCGCATCGATCAGCAGCCAGCATGCGGGCGGCAGCCGCCCTGTTGCGGTTTCGTTCTCGATCACCGGCAGCAGCGCGTGCCTTTCGATCCAGTTTTGGCCGTCGAGCAATAACACCAGCGGGCGATTCGCTTTCACCGCCGCGTCGCCGCTGGCATACAGCCAGACGCGCCGCTGCGTGCCGAGCCGTTCGCTGTGCCACTGAAAACGCTGTAGCCGCGCCTCGTCCAGCGGCCGATCGGCGGCCTGCCAGGCGCTTTGGTCGTCAGCATCCGGCCCCTGGGCCAGGGAAACCGGGCGCGGACGATGCGAAGGCCCCAGCGAGAGGCGATTCAACGGATCGGCGATCGCCAGTGGAAACAGCGAAATCCACCAGGCGCGCTGCTGGCGATCGCGCAGCGTTTCGTCGTCGCTGAAGACGGGAGGAAGATCCCGGTCTGTGACGGGAATCAGGCTGTAGCTGCCGCGCCAGCGGCGCTCGATAACGGCCGCGCCGTACCAAACGTCGGTGCCGGGCAGCCTGGTCAGGCTGCTGGGGGACGTGCTGTGGTGATCGGTTATGCCGTTGATATCGGCATAAACGCGGCGAATCGGCGAGCGCCGTTCATCGCCGGCAGGATCGCGCCATAGCCAGGTCATTTTGACGTGGCGGTCATCGTGCGGCTCGACGATGGGCGTGCCGTGAGAGGCCACCTTCTGCCACCACTCGGGCTGCCCCGCCGCCTCTTCACGCAGCCACTGCGCCGCCAATCCCTCATGACCGTTGTCTGGCCTCTTTTCCGGCAAAAACTCCATAGCGCCCCTTACATAACATGAGTGATTTTTACAAAACCTGACAATCGTATTGATACTCATTATCGTTTTCAATACTATTTGTCGGATTTTTACCGTCGTGCGCACACGGCGTTTCCGTATCGACGGGTAAAGACCGCTCGCCGATATTTCGGGGTTTATCAGGGTTGCATGACACACAACGCAGGTATGCAGGAGAGAGAATGAAGATTAAAAACAAAGGGATAGACAATTCGAATGCGGAGGCGACGGCCGCCAAGCGGTTGTTGCTGGGCTCGGCGCTGGCCTTACTGCCCTTCGCGCCACACGCGTCCGCCGCGGCGGACGAGACGATTTTGGTGACCGCCGACGCGCAAAACAGCGTGACCGCGCCGGTCAAAGGGATCGTCGCCAAAGAGAGCGCCGCCGGCACCAAGACCGCCGCCGCTCTGCGCAAAACGCCGCAGTCCATCTCGGTGGTCACGCGCGAGCAAATGAACGACCAGGAACCGGCGTCGGTCGCCGACGCGCTGAATTACACCAGCGGAGTGATCACCACCTACCGCGGCAACTCCAACCGCAATGACGAAGTGATCAGCCGCGGCTTCCGCTATGCGCCCAAGCTGCTCGACGGCCTGCACTTTGGCCTCTCGAGCCAAAACGGCGGCGCCGGGCAGATCGATCCCTGGCTGCTGGAGCGCGTGGAGATGGTGCACGGCCCGGCCGGCGTGCTGTACGGCCAGGTCAGCCCCGGCGGCGTGGTGGTGATGACCAGCAAGCGCCCTACCGCCCAGAGCATTCACGAAGTCAAATTCAGCACCGGCAACCGCCATCTGGCGGAAACGGCGTTCGATTTCGGCGGCAAACTCAACGACGACAACACCCTGTTTTATCGCCTGAACGGTATCGCCAGAACCGAGCATGAGTTTGTCAAAGACAGCAAGCAGCAACGGGTGGCCATCGCGCCGGCCTTCACCTGGCTGCCGAACGAAGACACCAGCTTTACGCTGCTGACCAGCTACCAGAACGATCCGAAAGCCGGGTCGCGCAACTTCCTGCCGCGCGCCGGCACGCTGTTCTCGACCAGCGCGGGCTATGTGCCCTATGACTTCAACATCAGCGAACCCAGCTTCAACAAGTCGCGGCGCGAGCAGGCGTCGATCGGCTACAGCCTCGAGCATAACTTCAGCGATGCGCTGTCGTTTACCCAAAACCTGCGCTTCACCCACCGCGATGAAGACTATAAATATCTGGTTTATAACGTAAACTCGAAGGTCAACGACCACACCGTCACCCGCATGGCGCAGCATGAAACGCAGATGACCAACGAGTTTGGCGTGGATAACCAGCTGAAGGGGCTGTTCGACACCGGCGAGGTGAAGCACACGGTGCTGGGCGGGTTGGATTACCGCTACAGCCATATCGATTCGAAGATGTATCGCGATCGCGGCAACGACTACCCGATCGACTGGGCCAACCCGGTTCGCCCCAGCATCGATGGCAGCACGCTGGCGCTGGCTTCCAGCGATTTGAAGACGCTGAATCAGGTCGGGGTGTATCTGCAGGACCAGCTGGAGTGGAATAACTGGAACCTGCTGCTGTCCGGCCGTCAGGACTGGTCGCAGGTCAACACCCGCGATCGCACCAGCGGCGGTAAGGAGCAGACCTACAACGACGCCCAGTTCACCGGCCGCGCGGGCCTGCTTTACGCCTTCGACAACGGCATTTCGCCGTATGTCAGCTACAGCACCTCGTTCGATCCTAACCTGTACCCGAGCGCGCCGGGCGCCGATCCGCTCAAGCCGACCACCGGCAAACAAACCGAGGTGGGCGTGAAGTACCAGATCCCGGGCGGCAACACCCTGCTGACCCTCTCCTGGTTCGACATTACCCAGCGCAATGTGGCGTCTTACAACCGTCTCACCTCCGCCTACGAGCAGATCGGCGAGGTGAAATCCAAAGGGATTGAGGCGGAAGTGCATGCCCAGCCGACGCCGGAGATCAAGCTGACCGCCGCCTATACCTACACCGACGTGGTGACCAAAGACTCCAACTCGGCGGACGAAATCGGCCACAGCCCGGCGGGCATCCCGCGTCACGCGGCTTCCGCCTGGGGCAGCTACAGCTTCCTGAGCGGCGCGCTGAACGGCCTGACCGTCGGCAGCGGCGTGCGTTACATCGGCGATGCGCCGGCCGACGCCATCGGCCAGTACGATGTGCCGCACTACACGCTGTACGACGCCATGGTGAAATATGACCTTGGCCAGGCCTCGTCGGCGCTGCGCGGTGCGGCTCTCCAGCTCAACGTGCAGAACCTGACGGACAAGAAATACGTTTCATCCTGCAGCGGCGAGTACGCCTGCTTCTACGGCAGCGGCCGCAGCATCATCGCTTCGGTCAACTACCGCTGGTAACGAAAATGGGCGGCCAGCGCCGCCCATTTCTTCCGCCTTTCCCGCCGCCTTTACTCCTGCTTCAATTCTCGCAAGTGCTTGTACACCGTGGCGCGCCCCATCGACAGCACGTTGGCGATGTAGTCCGCGGCGCTTTTGGCCTTGAACGCCCCCTGATGATAGAGATCGCTGACCAGCCGCCGTTTCTGTTCGCGGCTCAGCGCGCCGAGCGCGGCGTTTTCGCGCCGCAGCCAGTCGTGCAGGAAGGTGTTGATCTTCTCCTGCCAGTCATCTTTGAACAGCTGTTGCGGCTGTGGCTGCAGCCGCGTGACCGACAGGAACATGTCCAGCGCGTTGCGGGCGTCCTCGAACATCGCGGTGCTCAGGTTGATGCACAGCAGATAGCTGGGCTTGCCCTGCTCGTCGCGCGCGGCGATGCTCACGGAACGCATCTTTTTGCCGTCCCAGTTCAGCTTCTCATAGGGGCCGGTCACGCCGGCGCCGCCATCAAGCTCGAAGTCCTCCAGCCCGGCGTCATCGCCCGGTTTGCGCTTCGACAGGTTGTTGGCCAGATAGGCAATCTTGTTGGTGGCCAGATCGTGGATCACCACTTCCGCATTCGGAAAAAACAGCGCCGCGATGCCGTCGGCGACCGAGCGCAAAAGTTCGAGTTGAGAAGAAGAGTTCGGCACGCTGGGGGGTCTCCGTATAGCCCGGTTTGGTTTGCGGTTCAGCCGCTTAGCATACCGCAGTTGCCGCCGCTTGCCGAGTGGATGGCGTTGGCGTCTCCTTCACCGACGGCTGCGCCGCAAGCGCCTTTATTGTCCTTGCCGGGGATCGGTCACCCGTCCGTTTCTGGTGAATAAGCTTTTCAGCCCACTCTTCTGCCGCAACACATTAAAACAGCCTCGAATCATGCTCCTCTTTGCCAGGTAAAACACGGCGGCAGACGGCGTTTTAACAGGATTTTAACGCTGCCGAGGGGAAACGCCATTGTCAACATGGCTGTTAAATAAAATGAAACTTTTTGATCACATTCAAGCTTCTGAAAAATAGATAAAAAGGGTTTTTATGCGCTTTACATGCATAAATTATGCATGTGCTCGCTCACTGCCGACAAAAAGTAATTAACTATTCATTTATCGCCCTGCAGGCGGCGAAAAACCGCCCGCTGGCCCGATGAGCGGGGGGCTAACAACCGGCATAATTAGTGGTAAATTTAGCGTCGCAAAGTGTTATGCGCTTGCTAATCCACGGTTAAACGAAATAAATACCTCTAATATATAAAGGTTGGTTATGGAAAAGCTATCCTACGCTTCAGACAGCAGCACCACCGCTTGGGCTACATATCTGCAACAAATCGATCGCGTCGCCCCTTACCTCGGCGAGCTGTCACGCTGGGTTGATACGCTGCGTCACCCTAAGCGCGCTTTGATTGTCGATATCCCGCTGCAGATGGACGATGGCACCATCCGTCACTTCGAAGGTTTCCGCGTACAGCACAACCTGTCGCGTGGGCCGGGCAAAGGCGGTATCCGCTTCCACCCTGACGTCGATCTGAACGAAGTGATGGCCCTGTCCGCCTGGATGACCATCAAGTGTGCCGCGGTCAACCTGCCGTACGGCGGCGCCAAGGGCGGCATCCGCGTCGACCCGTTCAAACTGTCTGAAGGCGAACTGGAGCGACTGACCCGCCGCTACACCAGCGAAATCGGCTTCATCATCGGGCCACAGAAAGACATCCCTGCGCCGGACGTCGGCACCAACGCCAAAGTGATGGCCTGGATGATGGACACCTACTCCATGAACCACGGCACCACCATCACCGGCGTGGTCACCGGCAAGCCAATCCACCTCGGCGGCTCCCTGGGCCGTGAGAAAGCGACCGGCCGCGGCGTGTTCGTCACCGGCAGTGAAGTGGCCAAGCGTCTGGGCGTGCAGATCGAAGGCGCCAAAGTGGCGGTGCAAGGCTTCGGTAACGTGGGCAGCGAAGCGGCTCGCCTGTTCGTTGGCGTCGGTGCGCGCGTCGTCACCATCCAGGACCACTCCGCCACCCTGTTTAACGCCGACGGCATCGACCTGGCCGCGCTTACCGAATACCAGGCCAAGCACAAGCAGATCGCCGGCTTCCCTGGCGCCAGCGAGATCGAAAGTGAAGCGTTCTGGTCGGTCGACATGGACATCCTGATCCCGGCGGCGCTGGAAGGCCAAATCACCCGTGAGCGCGCCGAAATCCTCAGCGCCAAACTGGTGCTGGAAGGTGCTAACGGCCCGACCTTCCCAGAGGCGGACGACATTCTGCGCTCCCGTAACATCACCGTGGTTCCGGACGTTATCTGTAACGCCGGCGGCGTAACGGTCAGTTACTTCGAGTGGGTGCAGGACATGGCGAGCTACTTCTGGAGCGAGTCCGAGATCAACGAGCGTATGGACAAGATCATGACCGACGCCATGGTCCACGTGTGGAACAAGGCCGCAGAGAAAGAGTGCAGCCTGCGCACCGCCGCTTATATCGTGGCCTGTGAGCGCATCCTGACCGCACGTAAAGAGCGTGGCATCTACCCAGGTTGATGCCCGTATCCCGGCCTGCCCCGGCAGGCCGGGTTTTCCTCAGCGCAAACAGCGCTTCAACACCTTACCGGTGCTGGTCATCGGCAAACGCTCGACGAACTCGACGATGCGCGGATACTTGTACGCCGCCAGCCGTTCCCGGCTCCAGGCGATCAGCGTTTCTTCCTCGATCGGCTCCTCCGTCTCTTTCAACACCACTACCGCTTTGATCTCTTCGCCCAGCGACGGATGTTCGACGCCGATCACCGCCACCAACGACACCGCCGGGTGGCGAATCAGCGCCTCTTCAATCTCGCGCGGGTAGACGTTGAACCCGCCGCGAATGATCATGTCCTTGGCCCGATCGACGATGAAATAGAAGCCGTCGGCGTCGCGGCGCGCCAGATCGCCGGTGCGGAACCAGCCGTTTTCCAGCACCTCCGCCGTCGCCTCGGGGCGATTCAGATAGCCTTTCATGATGTTGTAGCCGCGTACCGCGATCTCCCCCACCTGATCGACAGCGTCGACCGGCTGCCCGGTGGCGTCGAGCAGGCGCACCTCCACGCCCCAGATCGGCTGGCCGATGGAGCCGGGTTTGGTTACCCGATGGGGATGGTTAAAGGTGGCGACCGGGCTGGTCTCAGACAGCCCGTACCCTTCGAGAATGTTGACGCCGAAGCGGCGCGAAAAATCCTCCAGGATCTGCACCGGCAGGCTGGCGCCGCCGGACACCGCCATACGCAGCGTGCTGCGCAAGCTTTCGATATCCGTGTGTTCATCCAGCGCATTCAACAGCGCCCAATACATGGTCGGCACCCCGGCGAAAAAGGTGATGCCGTGCCGTTGCATCAGCGCGATGGCCTGCGCCGCGTCGAAGCGTTCGACCAGCACCAGAGTGGCGGCGGAAGCGAACCCGGCGTTCATCTGCACCGTCGAGCCGAAAGTATGAAACAGCGGCAAGGTGACCAGGTGACGATCGGGGGTCGTCTCCGAACCGTCGAACAACCGCACCGATCCCAAGGCGTTAAGCACCAGATTGGCGTGGGTCAACTCCGCCCCTTTGGCGCGGCCGGTGGTGCCGCTGGTATACAGCACCACCGCGGTGTCGCTTTCGAGCGTCGTCGCCGAAGCGAATTCGGTAGCCTGCTCGGCTATCGCCGCGCTGAAACGCTCCCCCTCGAGCGGCAACCGATCGCCGATGATAAACACCTCACGGCACTGCTCCGCGTTCGCCGCCGCCCGCAGCGCTTCCTCCCCCAGCGGCAGGCCGCTGCTGCCTTCGAAACAAAACAGCGCCACCGCCGCCGAATCCGCCAGGTAATAGTCGAACTCCGCGCTCTTAAGCAGAATATTGAGCGGCACCACCACCGCGCCGCTTTTGAGAATGCCGTAATAGACAGCCGGAAACTCCGGCCGGTTCGGGCAGGCCAGCGCCACCCGTTCACCGCGCCGCACGCCGCGCGCGACCAACAGATTCGCCACCCGGTTGGCCATCTCGTTCAGCGCCCGATAGCTGAGCGGTACATCGTCCTGTATCACCGCCGGCCGTTCCGGCCAGGTGCGCGCACTCTCTTCAAGCAAGGTAGCCAGATTCAGCATCGGGGATCCTCCCTGGGATTGAGCGGCGAGAAAAGCGCCGCAGTATCACGAGTATAGATAGGCGCTTCGAGGTTCGCATTCCCAGGGCCGCTGGGCTATACCTTAGGCAATCCCCATCCCGCAGGAGTTGTGATCATGAGCAAGAAAAAGATCCTGATGCTGGTCGGTGACTATGCCGAAGATTACGAAACCATGGTGCCGTTTCAGGCGTTGCAGATGATCGGCCATTGGGTGGACGCCGTGTGTCCCGGCAAAGCCGTCGGCGACTACATCATGACCGCGATCCACGATTTTGACGGCGCGCAAACCTACAGCGAGAAACCCGGCCACCGTTTCACCCTGAACGCCGACTTCGCCACCGCCAAAGAAGAGCACTACGATGCGCTCTTGATCCCCGGCGGCCGGGCGCCGGAATACCTGCGCCTGAATCCCGACGTGATCGCGCTGGTGCAGGCGTTTGACGCCGCGAAAAAGCCGATCGCCGCCGTTTGCCACGGCCCGCAGCTGCTGGCGGCGGCCGGGGTGTTGCAAGGCCGCACCTGCAGCGCCTACCCGGCCTGTGCGCCGGAGGTGCGGCTGGGCGGCGGCCATTATGCGGAGATCGGCATCGATCAGGCGCACGTCGACGGCAATCTGGTCACCGCCCCGGCCTGGCCGGCGCATCCACAGTGGCTGGCGAAGTTCGTCGAGGTGCTGCAGAAATAGCCGTTCAGGGGATCGCACCAGATAGCGACGACGCGGCATCCCCTTTGCAATAAACCAAAAATCGCTTGACCTTCCCAACGTTGGAAGTCGGATAACGCGGGATGAACTGCTTCCACGCAGTGAATTCCACTGTCGACTTCGGTAGGAAAGGTCAAATGATGAAAGCCAAAACCATAATCCTGATCGCAGCGGCGATAAACGGCGCTTTCGCCGTTGCCGGCTGCAAAGAAAACCCGTCTTCGGCGACACCTGCGCCGCCTCCCCGTGTTCCTGTGGCTGATGTTTTAGTCCGCCCGATAACGCCCTTTGCCGAATTCACCGGTTCGCTGGCCGCGGTCAAGCACGTTGAGTTGCGGCCTCGGGTCGCCGGTTATGTGCTGGCGGTAAATGTGCCGGAAGGTCGCCTGATAGAAAAAGGCCACCCGCTCTTTCTCATCGATCCGCGGCCATTTCAAGCCGCGCTGAACGAGGCGACGGCGCGTTTGCAAGAAGCGGAAGCCGCCTCAACGCTAGCCCAGGCCGACTATGTGCGCGCTAAGACGTTGTTCAATAAAAACGTTATCGCCCGCGATCGGTTTGATTCGGCCACCGCCATGATGAAAGCGAGCAATGCGCAGGTCAACGCAGCGAAAGCGGCGCGGGAGGCGGCAAAGTTGGATCTGGAGTTCACCCGCGTCACCGCGCCGATTGCCGGACGCGTAGGCCAGACGCTCGTCACCGAAGGCAACTATGTCACCGGCGGCGTCACACCGCTCACCACGCTGGTCTCGGTCGATCCACTCCACGTCTATTTCGATGTGGATGAACGCACCTATTTGCAATCGTTGACCGCGTGGCGCAATAAAACGGCGCCACCTGACATTCGGGTATCGGTGGCGTTGCTTGCAGACAAAACCTATTCCCGGCGCGGGCGCGTCGATTTCCAGTCCAATACCGCCGACCGCACGACGGGAACGGTGCGCCTGCGCGCGGTGATCGATAACCCGGATGGGCGACTGTCACCTGGGTTGTTTGCCAGAGTCAAGCTGGAAACCGGCGCGCCGCAGGCCAAGATCCTGATCGCCGACCAATCGATTGGCACCGATCAAAACCGGCGCTATGTCCTGGTCGTCGATGAGAATGACAAAACCGAATACCGCCCCGTTGAACTTGGCCCGGTCGTTGAAGGACTGCGCGTGATAGAGCACGGCCTGCGGCCGGGAGAACGCATCGTCGTGAAAGGGCTGGTGCGCCCCGGCATGTCAATCACGCCGCAGCCCGCCGAGATTGACGGCGCGCCTATCGAGCAATTGAACGCTGCGGGAGACGCGACATGACTTTCCCTCGTTTCTTCATTAAACGCCCGATCTTCGCCATCGTGCTCTCCATCTTGACGCTGATCGCCGGCACCGTGGCGTTATTCCAGTTGCCGCTCAGCGAATACCCTGCGGTTACGCCGCCTACCGTACAAGTGACGGCGTCTTACCCCGGCGCCAACCCGAAAGTGATCGCGGAAACGGTGGCCGCACCGCTTGAGCAAGCCATTACCGGCGTCGAAGGCATGCTTTACATGTCTTCACAGGCGGCGACCGACGGCCGAATGACGTTGACCGTCACCTTTGCCCAGGGAACGAATGCCGACATGGCGCAGATTCAGGTGCAAAATCGGGTCGCGCGCGCGTTACCCCGCTTGCCTGCAGAGGTACAGCACCAGGGAGTGGTGACGCAGAAAACCTCGCCGGACATCCTGATGGTGGTGCATCTCCTGTCGCCTGACCAACGCTACGATCCGCTTTATATCTCGAATTACGCTTATCTGCAGGTTCGTGATGAACTGTCCCGCATTCCGGGCGTCAGCGATGTCCAGGTCTGGGGAGCCGGCGAATACAGCATGCGGCTCTGGCTGGATCCGGATCTGATCGCCGCGCGCGGGCTAACCGCCGGCGATGTGATCGCTGCGGTGCGCGAGCAAAACGTTCAGGTGGCGGCCGGTTCCGTCGGTCAGGCGCCCGATTCCAATGCCGCATTTCAGGTTACGCTCAATACCCTCGGCCGTCTGGCCGATGAGAAACAGTTTGGCGAAATCATCATCCGCACCGGCAGCGACGGCCGGGTGACCCGCTTGCGCGACGTCGCCCGTATAGAAATGGGCGCCGATGCGTATGCGCTGCGCAGCCTGCTCGACGGCGAGCCGGCCGTCGCGCTGCAAATCATTCAGAGCCCGGGCGCCAACGCGCTGGACGTCGCTCAGGCGGTCAGAGCGACCGTCAAGCGCCTGGAGGGCAACTTTCCTGCCGGACTCAGTTCACGGATCGCCTACGATCCCACGGTTTTCGTGCGGGCATCGCTCGAGTCGGTTGTGACGACCCTGCTGGAAGCGATCCTGCTGGTGGTGATCGTGGTAGTGGTGTTCCTGCGCAGCTGGCGAGCCTCGCTGATTCCGCTGCTCGCGGTGCCGGTTTCGCTGGTCGGCACGTTCGCCATCATGTACTTGATGGGCTTCTCTCTTAATACGCTGTCCCTGTTCGGTTTGGTATTGTCTATCGGCATCGTCGTCGATGACGCGATCGTGGTGGTGGAAAACGTCGAACGACACATCGAAAACGGCAAAACGCCTCAGCAAGCCGCGCGACTCGCCATGAATGAAGTCACCGGGCCGATCGTCGCCATCACCTCGGTGCTGGCCGCGGTTTTCGTTCCAACAGCGTTCCTGAGCGGTTTACAGGGCGAGTTTTACCGGCAGTTCGCGCTGACCATCGCCATTTCAACCCTGCTGTCGGCGCTCAATTCGCTTACGCTCAGCCCGGCGCTGGCGAGCATGTTGCTGCGGCCTCATCCGGCGAAACCTCGCGCTCCCGGCCGCATTGGGCGCGTCTTGCAAGCCGCTGTCCGGCCTTTCCAACGCGCGCCGGACGCGTATGCCAATGCCGTGCGTAAAACGGTGCGCGTCCGCGGGATGGCGCTGGCTATTTACGGCGGGCTGCTCGTTCTGACGTTTTTCAGCTTCCAGGCCGTTCCGCCGGGCTTCGTGCCCATGCAGGATAAGTACTATCTGGTGGGCATCGCCCAACTGCCCAATTCGGCCTCGCTGGATCGCACCGATGCGGTCGTTAAACAGATGTCGAAGATCGTGCTGGCGGAACCCGGGGTGGAAAGCGTCGTGGCCTTTCCGGGGCTGTCGATTAACGGCTTCGTCAATGTGCCGAACGCCGCCGTGATGTTCGTCATGCTCGATCCGTTTAAAGATCGCGCTACGCCCGACCTGGCCGCCTCCGCCATAGCCGGTCGGCTGCAGGCGAAATACGCCGACATTCCCGATGGTTTCCTCGGCGTATTTCCGCCACCGCCCGTTCCCGGTCTCGGCGCTACCGGCGGCTTCAAGATGCAGGTGGAGGATCGCAGCGGCGCGGGGCTTGAGTCCCTGGTTGAGCACACGCGGATCCTGATGATGAAAGCCACCGAATCGGGCCAGGTCGCCGGTCTGATGACCAGTCTGGATATCAACGCGCCGCAGCTCGATGTGGTTATCGACCGCACTCAGGCGCAAAGTCAGGGTGTCAGCCTGGCGGATGTGTTCGAGTCGCTGCAAATCTACCTCGGCTCGCTTTACATCAATGATTTCAACCGATTCGGCCGCACCTACAAAGTCACCGCTCAGGCCGATGCCGCCCATCGCATGCAGGCCGAAGCTATCGGCCGGCTGCAGGTGCGCAACGCGGCCGGCGACATGCTGCCGCTGTCTTCCTTTGTCACCGTTACGCCCGGCTCCGGCCCGGATCGCATCATTCGTTACAACGGCTATCCATCGGCTGATATTTCGGGCGGTGCGGCGATGGGCGTCAGTTCCGGTCAGGCGGCTGCATTGATGGAGCGCTTGGCGAAAGAGACGCTGCCGGAAGGCATGACCGTCGAATGGACCGATCTCACCTATCAGCAAAAGCTCGCGGGCGACGCGGCGCTGTTCATTTTTCCGCTGTGCGTGCTGCTCGCCTATCTCATTCTGGCCACGCAATACAACAGCTGGCTACTGCCTTTGGCCGTGCTGCTGATCGTGCCGATGTGTCTGTTGAGCGCCATGATTGGCGTCTGGCTGCTGGGCGGCGACAACAACGTTTTCGTGCAAATAGGCCTCATTGTGCTGGTCGGCCTGGCCGCCAAAAACGCCATTCTGATCGTCGAGTTCGCCCGCAGCCTGGAGGATGAAGGCGCCAACGCGCTCGAGGCGGTGATTAAGGCCTGCCGGCTGCGATTAAGACCGATAGTGATGACTTCAATCGCGTTTATCGCCGGCGTTATTCCGTTGATCTTCGCCAGCGGCGCGGGGGCGGAAATGCGCCATGCCATGGGGGTGGCGGTCTTCGCCGGCATGCTGGGCGTGACCTTGTTCGGCCTGTTCCTGACGCCGGTCTTTTATGTCGTGATTCGCGGCCTGGCGACCCGATTCGAGCAATATCGTGCCAAAGCCAAAGCCAAAGCCAGCCGTAAGGAGCGAGTCTGATGAAAAATCTTCGTAGAACCTTGTTATTGCCGCTGAGCGCGCTCGCCTTGCTAACCGGATGTGCGGCGGTGGGCCCCGATTACTCGCCGCCCGTCGCCCGTCACCCTGCCGGCTTCGGCCAACCACCGGCTGGGTTGAGTGCCGGAAATGTCGAGCTAGCATGGTGGCGCCTCTTTGACGATCCTGCTCTCACGGATTTGGTTCAGCGCGCGTTGGCGGCGAACCATGATGTCGGCATCGCCGTCGCCCGAGTAGACGAAGCCAGAGCCCTGTTGCGTGAACAGCGGCAGGATTTCCTGCCGCGCGCCGGTGCCGCGCTGAGTTATGAGACGCGTCGACTGGGTGAAGCGGAGAAGCTGGCCGCCCAGCCACGCCATACGCAAACCTATCGCGGTGCGATTGATTCGACATGGGAAATCGATCTCTTTGGACACGTTCGGCGCTCGATTGAGGCCGCTCAGGCGCTGGCGGGAAGCCGCGAAGCGTTGCTGCGTGGCGTTCAGGCGGGCGTCGCTGCGGAAGTGGCCGCCACCTGGCTAGAACTGCGAGGTTTAGACGCCGAACTTAAGATGGTCGCCGAAATTAGCCACAGCCAGCGTGAAAGTTTGGTGCTGGTAAAAAAACAAATGAGCGCCGGCGCCGCCAGCGAATTCGACCGATTGCGCGCCGAGGCGCTATTGCGCAACGTCGAAGCGGCGACGCCAGAGCTGGAACGCCGCCGAGCCGCCGCCGTAAACGCATTGGCGACGCTGCTTGGCGAAATGCCCCAGACATTCCGCCCTCCTTCCGCCGAATGGGGAAGCCAGCCGCCAGTGCTGCGGACGATCGCCGTGGGCACGCCCGGCGCCCTGCTCGCCCGGCGCGCCGACATTGTGGCGGCTGAACGGGAACTTGCGGCAGCCACCGCCATGATTGGCGTGGAAACGGCGGCGCTCTACCCGCGCATCGAAGCGCGAGGTTCGATCGGGCTGGTCGCCGGCAACCTCGATGCGCTGACTGGCGCCGGTGCGTTCTCCGCTGTGATCAGCCCAGTGATTCGCTGGGCATTTCTCGATATCGGGCGCGTACGCGCCCGGATCGCCGCCAGCGAGGCGCGAACACAACAGGCGCTGTTGATTTACGAGCGGACGGTGCTGAGCGCGCTGCGCGAAACGGACGATGCTTTCAAAACCTATGCTGAGGCGGTCAGCACGTTGGATCTGCGGTTACTTGAGGCGGCGGCGAATCGCGAAGCGGCCCGGCTCGCCCAGACGCGTTTTGCCGCGGGCGAAGGCATTTATCTGGAGGTGCTCGAGGCAGAACGGGCCGACTTCGCCAGCCGGCGCGCATTGACGCAGGCCGGCACGCGTCAGCGGCTTGCCGTGGTGGGCATCTACAAAGCGCTCGGCGGCGGCTGGGAGACGTGCGCGGCGGCAAAAAACGATTGCCGCGGCGCGACCGGTTCGTTCATGACGGCAAAAATCGGCGATGAACCTTGACCTTCCCCCGATGGGAAGCTCTAGCCTTGCTGATACCAGCCACTCCTTTAAGGGCACATAACATGAATTCATCCAATGCCAACTTCCCCCAGCCTTCGTCCGTGCGTCTGAGTCTGCCGGTTGAAGGCATGACCTGCGCCTCCTGCGTCGGTCGCGTCGAGCGGGCCTTGACGGCGGTTCCCGGCGTGCAGGCGGCAACGGTCAATCTCGCCACCGAACGCGCCGACATCACGTTTACCGGCCAGGCGAATCCGCAGGCGGCAGCCCGCGCCATCGAAGGCGCCGGCTATACCGTGCGAGAAGAAACCACTGAGCTGGCGATCGAAAATATGACCTGCGCCTCCTGTGTCGGGCGGGTGGAGAAAGCGTTGAGCCAGGTCGCCGGCGTTACCGAAGCCAATGTCAATCTGGCGACCGAACGCGCGCGGGTGCGCTATCTGGCCGGCACCGTATCCCTGGAAGACCTCGCCGCTGCCGTCACCCGCGCCGGTTATACGCCTCGCCGCCTGACGGCGGATAGCCCCAGCGCGGACGACCAGGCCGCCGAACGGCGCGAAAATGAGTCACGCGCGTTGCGGCGCGCCCTGTTCGGCGCCGCCCTGTTCACCCTGCCGGTATTCCTGTTGGAAATGGGGTCGCACCTCATTCCCGCCATACATGAGTGGGTCATGGAGGGGTTGGGCGTGCAGACAAGCTGGTATATCCAGTTTGTCCTCACCACCTTGGTCTTATTTGGCCCCGGCCTGCGCTTCTTCCGCAAAGGCGTTCCTGCGCTGCTGCGCGGCGCCCCCGACATGAACTCGCTGGTTGCGGTCGGCACGGCGGCGGCCTACGGTTATTCGCTGGTCGCCACCTTCGCCCCCGGGGTGTTGCCGCAGGGCACCGCCAACGTCTATTTCGAAGCCGCCGCCGTGATCGTCACGCTGATCCTGCTCGGACGCGTGCTGGAGGCGCGCGCCAAGGGGCGCACCTCACAGGCCATCAAACGGCTCGTCGGCCTTCAACCCAAGGTCGCACGCGTTGAACGGCATGGCGAAACGGTTGAAATCCCTCTCGAACAGGTGGTTGCCGGTGATGTGGTCTTCGTCCGGCCGGGGGAGAAAATCGCGGTGGATGGCGAAGTTCTGGAAGGCGCGTCTTATGTCGATGAAAGCATGATCACCGGTGAACCGGTGCCGGTCGAGAAAACCGTGGGGGCCGATGTGGTCGGCGGAACCATCAACAAAACCGGCGCGTTCAGTTTTCGGGCGACAAAAGTCGGCGCGAATACCGTCCTGGCGCAAATCATTCGATTGGTGGAGGAAGCGCAGGGTTCCAAACTGCCGATTCAGGCGTTGGTCGATAAGGTGACGATGTGGTTTGTTCCGGCCGTCATGGCGGCGGCGGTACTGACCTTTCTGGTTTGGCTGTTCTTCGGGCCGTCGCCCGCGCTGACCTTCGCGCTGGTGAATGCGGTCGCCGTGTTGATTATTGCCTGCCCTTGCGCCATGGGTCTGGCGACGCCAACCTCTATCATGGTCGGCACCGGGCGCGCCGCCGAGCTGGGCGTGCTGTTTCGCAAGGGCGAAGCGTTGCAGGCCCTGCGCGATGTGGGCGTTATCGCCCTCGACAAAACCGGCACGCTGACCAAAGGCCGCCCCGAGTTGACCGATCTGGTGCCCGCTGACGGTTTCGAATACCACGAAGTACTGGCCTTGGTCGCTGCGGTCGAGACACGGTCCGAACACCCCATCGCCGAAGCTATCGTCGCGGCGGCAAGAGAGCAGAATCTTACGCTCGCCGCTGTCGACAGTTTCGACGCCACACCCGGTTTCGGCGTAACGGCGCGCATCGGCCAACGCCGGATCTCCGTTGGCGCAGATCGCTTCATGACCAGGCTCGGGCTTGATGTGGCACGTTTTCAGCCCGTCGCCGAGCGCCTCGGCGCCCAGGGGAAAAGCCCGCTTTATGCCGCCATTGATGGCCGTTTGGCTGCGGTGATCGCCGTTGCCGATCCGATTAAGGAAACAACGCCGGAAGCTATCGCTGCGCTGCATGCGCTTGGGCTCAAGGTTGCGATGATCACCGGCGACAATGCCGCGACGGCGGCGGCGATCGCCCGGCAATTGGGGATTGACGAAGTCGCGGCCGAAGTGCTTCCCGAAGGCAAGGTGGCGGCGTTGAAATCCTTCCGCAACAGCGGCGCGAAAGTCGCCTTCGTCGGCGACGGCATCAACGATGCGCCGGCACTGGCGGAAGCGGACGTTGGGCTGGCTATCGGTACAGGCACCGATGTGGCAATAGAAGCGGCCGATGTGGTGCTGATGTCGGGCGACCTGCGCGGCGTAGCCAACGCCATTGCGCTCAGCCAGGCGACGATCCGCAACATCAAGCAGAACCTGTTTTGGGCCTTCGCCTATAACGCCGTCCTGATCCCAGTGGCAGCCGGCGCGCTTTATCCCCTGAACGGCACGCTGCTTTCGCCTATTTTCGCCGCGGCCGCGATGGCGCTTTCCAGCGTTTTCGTCCTTGGCAATGCGCTGCGGCTCAAACGTTTCCAGGCGCCGATGGCCGTCGAGAGCCGCGCTGAAGCGGCGGCGGCAACCGCGCAACCCGGCGGAATATCGGCATCATCGTAACAGGAGGACAGGATGAACATCGGACAAGCAGCCCGGTTATCCGGCGTTTCGGCGAAGATGATTCGCTATTACGAGCAAATAGGCCTGATCCCGAGAGCGGCTCGCTCCGATGCGGGATACCGCCACTACGGCATGTCGGACGTGCATGGCCTGCGTTTTATCCGGCGCTCACGCGACCTGGGTTTTTCCGTTGAGCAGATATCTGCGTTGCTGATGCTGTGGCACGACCGCGAACGCGCCAGCGCCGATGTTAAAGCCGTAGCGCTATCCCACATCGCCGTGCTGAAAGCCAAGATTGCGCAACTGCAGACGATGGCGCAAACGCTGGAACGCCTTGCCGGCCATTGCCACGGTAATACGCGCCCCGACTGCCCTATTCTGGCGGGTTTAGCGCAACCGGTGGCGCTCATCGCGCCGCGCCAAACGCCGCATTTCGGGGTGATGCGCGAGCCGAAACCACGACGACCGCGTGAATCGTCATAAAAAGAGTTTGACCCTGTCACGCTGGCAAGCTTTACCGTTATCAAACACCGTAATCGACGAGGAGAGTAAAAATGATTCGTTTTCATATTCCAGCCATGACCTGCGGCGGCTGCGCCAGTTCCGTCACCCGGGCGTTGCTGAACGTTGACCCGCAGGCGCGCATTCAAACCGATCCGGCCAGGCGGGAAGTGCTCATCGAGAGTGCGTTGCACAGCGATGCCTTCGGCGCCGCGCTGGACGAAGCCGGTTTTCCTCCGGCCGAGCCGGATTAAGCGGCGCGTCAGGCCTGGCGCAGCTGTTCGATAAGAAAGTGGATATCGTACAACCAGCGTTTGGCGCGCGCGGAACGCACCAGCATCGACACGCACAGCGGCCGAGGGTGTTCTTTGCAGGCGGAGGGGGAAAACCAGCGGCCGGTGTTGGCCGGCGGCTGGAAATACAGCTCGTGGTTATAGTTGCCGCTGTCGACGCCGAAGGTATCGAAGTAGCGGCGCATCAGCGTATTGGAATCGCTGAACGACAGGTTGAGCGCGGTGTTGATCTCGGTTTCCGGGGTGATGACCACGCCCTTCTTCAGCCGCCCTGATGCGTTGAAGGCGGCGATAAGCGCGATGACCTGTTGCTGAATGTCTTCTGCCATGACGACCTCGAGCCGGTATGAATAAAAGAGGAATGCGGTTCTCTGTCTGACTCTGCCTGCCCCGGCGAGTTCTGGCCGCCGGCCGGGTTTTCCGTTTCTTTACACTTTCCATAAAAAAACCGCGCGCAGCCACACTCCCGGCGCGCGCGCGGTTGACGGTTAGCGGCTGAGCGTCGTCTTGTCGGCGATGACGCCGTCCCCCTGCCGCTCGGCGGCAACGCCGCCGCCCAACACTTTATAAAGGGTGGCCTGATTGTCATACGCGGTCTGCTGCGCGGCGATCAGCGCCTGCTGCGCCGTGTACAGCGTGCGCTGCGCGTCCAGCAGCGTCAGGTAGCTGTCAATGCCCTGGCGGTAACGCAGCTCGGCCAGACGATAATATTGCTGCGCCGCCGCCACATAGCCGGTCTGCGCCGCCAGCTGCTCCTGCAGCGTGGCCTTGCGCGCCAGCGCGTCGGCGGTTTCCTGAAATGCCGTCTGCACCGCTTTCTCATAGGTGGCGACATACAGGTCTTTCTGCGCCTGGGTATAATTCAACTGAGCCGTGTTATAGCCGCCGCTGAAGATCGGCAGGCTGATGCTCGGTGCGAACGACCAGACGCCGGCTCCGTGGCTGAACAACGAGGAGAGTTCACCGCTGCCCACCCCGCCGTTGGCGGTCAGGCTGATCGACGGGAAGAACGCCGCCCGCGCCGAGCCGATATTGGCGTTGGCGGATTTCAGGTTATGCTCGGCCTGCAGCACGTCCGGCCGCTTCAGCAACACTTGCGAAGAGACGCCGGCCGGCAGATCGCGCATGATCCCGCCGAGCGCCTCGATGCCGCTCGGCAGCAGGCTTTCCGGCACGCTTTGCCCCACCGCCAAATCCAGCGCGTTTTTCGCCTGCGCGGCGCTGGTAGCGTAGCTGGCGGCGTCCGATCGCGCCTGCTGATAGACGGTTTCCGCCGACGCCACGTCAACCAGCGACGCAATCCCGTGCTGTTGATTGTTGCGCGTGACGTCCAGCGACCGTTTGGCGCTCGCCATCGTCTGCTGCGCCACCGCCAGATTGCTGCGCTCGGCCGCCACCGCCACCCAGTCGGTGACGATATCGGCGATCAGCGTCAGGCGAGTGCTTTTCGCCGCCTCCGAGTTCGCCAGATAGGTTTCGAACGCCGCGCGCGACAGGCTGGCGTTTTTGCCGAACAGATCCAACTCGAATGCGCTGACGCCGGCCGCGGCTTCGTAGCTTTGGCTCAGCGCGGTGGCGTTGCCGCTGCCGGTCAGCGCCCGCCCGCGGCTGCCGTCGGCGGTGGCATTGATTGTCGGGAACAGCGCCGAGCGCTGCTCGCCGTACAGGGCGCGCGCCGACGCGATATTGGCGATCGCCTCGCGCAGATCGCGGCTGCCGTTCAGCCCCAGCGCCACCACCTGGCGCAGCCTGGCGTCCTGGACATAGTCGCGCCAGGCGACGTCCGGGTAGCTCAGCGCCCGGTTGCCGCCGGCTTCGCCCTGCGGCAGGTTGGCGGGCACCGGCGCCGCCGGGCGCTGGTAGTGCGGATCCAGCGACAGGCAGCCGGTCAGCAGCAGCGGTAAAGTTAACATCATGACTCGTTGCAACACGTTATTCTCCTGCCTGTGACGGCGGGTTGGCGGGCCGACGGGCAAACATGCGGCGCACCAACACATAAAACAGCGGGACGAAAAAGATCGCCAAGGCGGTGGCGGTGATGGTGCCGCCGATGATACCGGTGCCGATGGCGATGCGGCTGTTGGCGCCGGCGCCGCTGGATACCGCCAGCGGCAGCACCCCGGCGGTGAATGCCAGCGAGGTCATCAGGATCGGTCGCAGGCGCATGCGCGCCGCGTGGACCGCCGCGCCAATCAGCGTTTCACCCCGCTGGTGCATCTCCTCGGCGAACTCGACGATCAAAATGGCGTTCTTCGCCGACAGGCCGATGATGGTGAGCAGCGCCACCTGGAAGTAGATGTCGTTTTCCAGCCCACGCAGGGTGATCGCCAGCAGCGAGCCCACCACGCCCATCGGCACCACCAACATCACCGCGAACGGAATCGACCAGCTCTCATACAGCGCCGCCAGGCACAGGAACACCACGATCAGCGAAATGGCGTACAGCGACGACGCCTGGCCGCTGGTCAGCCGCTCCTGATAGGACAGCCCGCTCCAGGAATAGCTGCTGCCGGCGGAGAATGTTGCCGCCAGCTTCTCTATCTCGCTCATCGCCGTACCGGAGCTGACGCCGGTGGCGCCCTGCCCGGTGATCTCGAACGACGACAGCCCGTTATAGCGCGACAGGTTTTCCGGCCCGTAGATCCAGTGCGAAGACGCGAAGGCGGAGAACGGCGTCATGCTGCTGGCGCCCGACGCGTTGGTGCCGCGCACAAACCAGCGGTCAAGATCTTCCGGCTTGGCGCGGTACTGCACATCGCCCTGCATATAGACTTTTTTCACCCGGTTGCGATCGATAAAGTCGTTGATGTAGGTGCTGCCGAACGCGCTGCTGAGGGTGCTGTTGACGTCGGCGGCGCTCAGGCCGAGCGCCTGCAGTTTGCCGTTGTCGATCTCCACCTGCAGCTGCGGGGTATCCGGCAAGGTGTTGGCGCGCACCGCCAGCAGCGATGGATTGCTGGCGGCCGCGGCAACGATCTGGTCGCGCATCGCCTGCAGCTCGGCGCGGGTGGTCGCCCCTTTGGCCTGCAGCTCGAAGGTGAAGCCGTCGGACTGGCCGAAACCGTCGATCGCTGGCGGGCTCATGGAGAAGACCTGGGCGTCGCGCAGCGTGGCGAAGTGCGCCATGGCGCGTTTGGCGATGGCGTCGGCGGTGTTCGCGCTGCCGCTGCGCTGGCTCCAGTCTTTGAGGCTGACGAACGCCATGCCGGCGTTTTGCCCGCTGCCGCTGAAGCCGAAACCGTTAATGGTGAAAATGGTGCTGACGTTGGCCTTTTCCTGGTCGAGGAAATAGGCGGTCACCGCCTCGCTCACCGCCGAGGTGCGCGCGTTGGTGGCGCCGGCCGGCAAGGTGTACTGCACCATCACCGTGCCCTGATCCTCGTTGGGCAGAAAGCCGGTCGGCAAGCGCAGGTACATCACGGCCGCGGCGATCAACAGCAGGCCGTACAGCAGCAGATAGCGCGTCGGCCGGTGGATCACCCCGCCGACCTTGTCGGCGTACTTCTCCTGCAGCCGGTCATAGCCGCGGTTGAATTTGCCCAGCCAGCCCTTGTCGGTCTGCGCGTCGTGCGCTGGCTTCAGCAGCGTGGCGCACAATGCCGGCGCCAGCGTCAACGCCAGCACCACCGACAGCACCATCGAGGAGACGACGGTGATCGAAAACTGGCGATAGATCACCCCGGTGGAGCCGCCGAAGAACGCCATCGGCAGAAACACCGCCGACAGCACCAGCGCGATGCCGACCAATGCGCCGGTGATTTCGCGCATCGATTTCTCCGTCGCCTCGCGCGGCGGCAGCTTATCCTCGCGCATCACGCGCTCGACGTTTTCCACCACCACGATGGCGTCGTCCACCAACAGCCCGATCGCCAACACCATGCCGAACAGCGTCAGGGTATTGATTGAATAGCCGAACGCCGCCAGCACGCCGAAGGTGCCCAGCAACACTACCGGCACGGTGATGGTCGGGATCAGCGTGGTGCGCAGGTTTTGCAGGAACACGAACATCACCACCACCACTAACGCCACCGCTTCGAACAGCGTTTTCACCACCTCCTCGATCGAGATATTGATAAAGTCGGTGCTGTCTTTCGGGTAGGCCACCTTGTAGCCCTGCGGCATCGCGCTTTGGTATTCCGCCACCTTGGCCTTCACCAGCTTGGCGGTGTTGAGGGCGTTGGCGCCCGCCGCCAGCTTGACCGCGATCCCCGCCGCCGGGTGGCCGTTGAGGCGCGCGCTGGCGGAGTAGTCCTCGTTGCCCAGCTCAATCCGCGCCACATCGCCCAGCCGCACCAGCGCGCCGCTGCTGTCGCTTTTCAGGATGATATTGCGAAACTGTTCCGGCGTTTGCAGCCGCGACTGCGCCTTTACCGTGGCGGTCAGCTGCTGATCGGCGGCGGCCGGCAGATCGCCGATCTTGCCGGCGGACACCTGGGTGTTTTGCGCTTCGATCGCCGTCTGCACGTCGGAAGGCATCAGCGCATAGCTCGCCAGCTTGGTCGGATCCAGCCAGATGCGCATCGCGTATTCCGAGCCGAACACCTGCACGTCCCCCACGCCCTCGATGCGCGACAGCGGATCCTGCAGGTTGCTGACCAGATAGTCGGAGATATCGGCCATCGTCGCCTTGTCGCTTTCGTCATACAGCCCGACGATCAGCAAGAAGCTGCTCTGGGATTTCTTGACCGTCACGCCCTGCGCGGTAACCGCGCTCGGCAAACGGCTTTCCGCCTGCTGCACCTTGTTTTGCACCTGCACCTGAGCGATATCCGGATCGGTGCCCTGATCAAAGGTGACGTTGATGCTGACCGAGCCGCTGGAGCTGCTGGTCGAAGAAAAATACAGCAGGCCGTCCAGGCCGGTGAGCTGCTGCTCAATCACCTGGGTGACGCTGTTTTCCAGCGTTTCCGCGTCCGCGCCCGGGTAGGTGGCGGAGATGGAGATCTGCGGCGGCGAGACGTCCGGATACTGCGAAACGGGCAACGAATTGATCGACATCAGGCCGCACAGCATGATGATGATGGCGATCACCCAGGCGAATACCGGCCGCCGGATAAAGAACTGCGCCATATCACTGCTCCCCGCTGTGGGTTTTGTCGACCGAAACCTCAACCGGCTTCACCGCGGCGCCGATCGTGACCTTGCTGGTGCCTTCGACGATCAGGCGATCGCCTTCGTTCAGCCCGCTGCCGATCAGCCAATTGCTGCCCACCACCCGTTCGGCGCTGACGGTGCGCTGCGCCACTTTGTTCTGTTCGTCCACCACCAACGCGGTGGCTTCCCCTTTGGCATTGCGGGTTATGCCCTGCTGCGGCGCCAGAATGGCTTTGGGATCGACGCCGTTATCCACCGTGGCGTGGACATACATACCGGGCAACAATTCATGTTCGGGGTTGGGGAACACCGCGCGCAGCGTGACCGAACCGGTGGCTTCGTCCACCGCGACTTCGGTCAGCTCGAGCTTGCCGGCATGGGCATAAGGCGTACCGTCCTCCAGCTTGATGGCGACCGGCGTGACCGCGCTGCGCTGTAACGCCGCCTGCTGGCGCCGCAGTTTAAGCAGCTGGGCGCTGGACTGGGTCAGATCGACATAGATCGGGTCGAGTGCGCGGATGGTGGCCAGCGCATCGCTTTGGCTGGCGGTGACCAGCGCGCCCGGCGTCACCGACGAGATGCCGATGCGGCCGGCGATCGGCGCCCGCACCTGGGTATAAGCGAGGTTGATGCGCGCCGTCTCCAGCGCCGCCTGATATTGGGCCACCGACGCCACGGCCGCCAGATAGGCGGCTTTGGCATCGTCCGCATCCTGCTGAGAAACGCCGTTCTCTTTCACCAGCGCCGCATAGCGCTGCGATTTGAGCCGGGTGGATTGCACCGTGGCCTGGGCGTTTTTCAGCTGGGCGGCGGCCTGATCGTAGCTGGCCTGATAGCTGGCAGGGTCAATTTGATACAATACCTGCCCGGCCTTGACCTCGGCCCCTTCGGTAAACAGCCGCTGCTTGATGATGCCGTCGACCTGCGGCCGCACGTCGGATGTCATGGTGGCGTTGACCCGGCCGGTCAACTCGCTGCTCAGGGTCACTGACTGGCCGCGCAGCGTGACCACGCCGACCTCCTGTTCTGCGCCCGCGCCGGCTGGCGCACCGGCGTTTTGCCCATCGCAGGCGGCCAACAACAGCGACAGCCCGAGCACCAAAAGCGTTTTCCTCTGCATTGCAATACGATCCTGTTGAGAATGACTATTCTCAATATATCGAATGCCGACATTCGCTTCTGAAAGGGTTGCGTAAGGATTCGGTAAAATCTTGTCGAAGCGGGAAACGGTGGAGCAATATCGCTTCAGCGTGGTTTCAGCAAACTGGCGCAGCGGTTTTTAGCCAATGCAATAAAGCGTTCCACTTCAGCCGGGGGCTGCGCCACGTAGGATTTTTAGGGTTTAACCAGCCTGAACACCGTTTTGGTGTGCCAATAGTAGTCGATTGCCGCCGCGATATCCGGCATCCACCCGTCCGGCTCATAGGGCACGAAGCCGGAAAAGCCCAGCCTGCGGGCAGAGACCTGGAACCCCGCGGCGGAGAAAATGCGCGCATAGTCGGCCAGCGACCGATCCTGCACCACGGTATGGGTATCTGCAGCCACCCGTTCACGCCACTGCGGCCACAGCGGGTTGCCGGTGTGGCAACCGGTCACCGCATAGTAAACGCCGCCCGGCTTCAGCACCCGCAGTATATCGGCAGCATGCTGGGCAATATCGTCGATCAGATAGATGACTTCATGACTGAAGGCGATATCGAAATGGTCGTCCCAGCCGTTCAGCCGCGTATCGGTTTGATAAACCACCGGCAGATGCCCTTTCAGCCGGTTGGCTTCATCGACGGACCGGCGAGCGATATCAACGCCAAGCCCCTGCTGAAATGGGCGGAGCTGGTACAGCAGGCGCAGAAAACCGCCCTGATTGCAGCCGAAATCCAGCACCTTCACGCCGGACAGTTCGTTTTCCGGCACCAGGTCGATAAGATGCCGCCAGATGGGCGCATGGCCATCGGCCATGGCCTCTTCCGCGCGCGGATCCCGATACCAGGTGGGAATGGTCGAGGGTGAATCGGTCATGATTTTCTCCTTGTGTCAGCACTAAGCCAACCACAGCCGATCGTGACAAACAACCCGGTGCGCATTTTTTGAACATTGCGCGGTATTATCGGCCGTGCCTTGGCAGTTGGCTGGTCACGCAGTGAATGCCGCCGCCGCCGGCCGCGATGGCGTCGATCTCCAACTGCACCACCTTGCGCTGCGGATAGAGCGCCGTCAGCAGCGCAAGCGCCGCCCGATCCGCCTGCGGGTCGCCAAACTCCGGGGCGATCACCGCGCCGTTGATGACGAAATAGTTGATGTAGCCCGCCGCAAAATCCGGGTTGTTGCGGCTGAATCGGCTGTCGCGCGGCGCCAGCGGCGGCGAAAGCGTATGCACCTGCAGCCGGCGGCCGTCGGCGTCGCTCGCCGCCTTGAGGATCGCCAGATGTTGCTGGGTAACCGCATGGTCATAAGAGGCCGGATCGGTGTCCAGGTTGGCCACCACCACGCCCGGCCGCACGAAGCGGGCGTAAAAATCGACGTGGGCGTCGGTGATGTCCCGGCCTTTGATGCCCGGCAGCCAGATTATTTTGCGCAGGCCGAGCATCGCTTTCAGCTCCTGCTCCACCCGGTCCCGGCTCCAGCCCGGATTGCGGTTCGCATTCACCCAGCTGCTCTCGGTCATGATGCCGGTGCCGTGCCCGTCTACTTCGATACCGCCGCCTTCACCCACCAATGCGCTGCGGCGCAGTTGAACAGCGCCGTAGCGGTTGGCGGCAAACGCCGCCAGGCGCGCATCCCTGGCATGCCGCTGTTTATTGCCCCAGCCGTTGAAGTTGAAATCCACCGCCCCGAGTTCGCCGGCGCCGTTGACGACGAAATTGGCGCCGAAATCGCGCACCCAGATGTCATCCAGCTCGGTGACGACATAGCTGACGTTGTGACTGCCGCAGGTGGCCTCGGCCAATTGCCGTTCATTGCCGCGGCAAAATACCGTCACCGGCTGAAACTCGGCGATGGCGCGGGCGATACGCCCCTGCGCCGCCTGCACATCCGCCGTGAATTCGCCCCAGATGGCCCGCTGCGCGCCGAAGGCGAGAAACGCCCGCTGCTGCGGTTCCCCTTCGTCGGGCATCCGCCAGGCCGGATTAAGCGCAGCTTCTGCGTGACTGCGTAACGGAATGCCTAGCGAGGCCGTCAAACCGACCCCGGCAACGGCGGAAAGCTGTTTAATAAACACGCGACGAGTTGACATTGAAGACCTCTTTTAATCATTTATAATTCAAAATGTTAACCGAATAATTCACGGTTGTGCGGTTGAATCTTATGCTAGTCTTCCCCTGGCACCGCGACAAACGATATATTTAGCGGACATCTGATTAGACAGGCTTATCGATAATGTTAAAACACTGGCCCCCTTTGAGCGCGCTGCGCGGTTTCGAAGCGGCGGCGCGCCTGGGCAGTTTTCATCAGGCTGCCGAAGAACTGCACCTTACCCAGTCGGCCATCAGTCAGCAGATCCGCAGCCTCGAAGCGTTTCTGGAGCAGCCGCTGTTCTTCCGTACCGGCCGCAGCGTGGCGCTGACCGACGCCGGCCACGATCTTTTCAGCACCGCGCAGGTGATGCTGCAACAGCTGGCGGTCGGCATTCGCCGTTTGGATCAGTACCGCAAACCCAACCAGCTGATCGTCAACACCACCCCGGCTTTCGCCCGCCACTGGCTGACGCCGCGGCTGGGCGACTTCAATCGGCAGCATCCGCAGGTCGACCTGTGGCTGTTCACCAGCTTTGAACCGCCGAATATGGCGACGGACAGTATCGATCTGGCGATCCGCGACGATCTCAGCGCGCAGGCGGACTGCACCTTTAACCTGCTCTGCAGCGACCGGCTTTATCCCGCCTGCCACCCCAGCCTGCTGGCGTTGGCGGCGGAGCAGCGCGTGACCCTGCACGGCGAACGGGAGATGGACTGGAGCCACTGGACGGTGGCGGGCGGCGCGCACGTCGGCCAGCGCGACAGCGGGCTGAACTTCTCCGATCCCGGTCTGCTGCTGGACGCCGCCTGCAATGGCCTCGGCATCGCGTTGGTCAGCCAACTGCTGGCGCAGCACGCGCACGACGCCGGGCTGCTGCAACCGTTAACCGAGCAACGCGTGCGCGGCGCCAACTGGGCGTGGCTGCTGCACCGCGACAGCGAACACAACCCGCTCGCCCGCCACTTCTGCCAATGGCTGCAGTCGGCGCTGCCCGCCGGCGCATAACGCGCCACGTCACGATTCGCCACTCTGGTCAGGCGGGCCCGCCTGACCGCTGCTACCTTCAATAAAGCGCCGCAACAGCCCGAAGAAAACGCGCTAACCTGCTGTTTCAAAATAATTAGTTGAATTCACCTGATAACTGAACATCGCTAAAAGGATCGTCTATGTCTGCCGGTTTATTGAAAACGATAGCTCTGAGCGTGGCCCTGGCCTGCCCCCTTCCCGCCGCCTTTGCCGCCGATCTCACCGCCGGTGCGGTCGCCGCCCCGGATCGGTATGGCGCTAACGTCGCCGCGCAGATTCTGCGGGGCGGCGGCAATGCGGTTGACGCAGCGGTCGCCACCGCCTTTACCCTGGCGGTCACCTACCCTGAAGCCGGCAATATCGGCGGCGGCGGCTTTATGACGCTGTACGTCGACGGCAAACCCTATTTCCTCGACTACCGCGAAGTGGCGCCCAAGGCCGCCGGCAAAACTATGTATCTGAACGAGAAAGGCGAAGTGATCGAAAATCTAAGCCTGGTGGGCAGCCGCGCCGCCGGCGTGCCGGGCACCGTGCTGGGGTTGTGGGAAGCGCATAAACGCTTCGGCAAGCTGCCATGGGCCGAACTGCTGACGCCGGCGATCGCCTACGCCCGGCAAGGTTTCACCGTGGCGGATCAGCAGTATCAGTACCGTGAAGACGCCAACAAGCTGTTCGCCGGGAAAACCAACTTCGGCGACTATTTCGGCGCCATGAAGCCCGGCGCGGTGTTCAAACAGCCGGAGCTGGCGGCCACGCTCGAGCGCATCGCCAAGTCGGGCGCCGACGATTTTTATCACGGCGAAACCGCGCGCCTGCTGGTGGCGCAAATGCAGCGCGACAATGGGCTGATCGGCGCGGCGGATTTGGCCGACTATCGGGTGAAATGGCGTGAACCGATGCGCATCAGCTGGCGCGGCAACACCGTATATACCGCCCCGCTGCCCAGCTCCGGCGGCATTGCGCTGGCGCAGCTGCTGGGGATAAAAGAGGATCGCGCCGCCGATTTCAAGGGGGTGCCGCTGAACTCGGCGCGCTATATCCACCTGCTGGCGGAAATCGAAAAACGCGTGTTCGCCGATCGCGCCGACTACCTCGGCGACCCGGATTTCACTCACGTGCCGGAAGCGCAGCTGATCGCCCCCGACTACCTGAAGAAACGCGCCGCCGAGATCAACCCGACGGCGATCTCGCCGACCGAACAGGTGCGGCCGGGGCTGGAAACCCACCAAACCACCCACTTCTCGATCGTCGATGCCGCCGGCAACGCGGTCAGCAACACCTATACGCTCAACTGGGACTTCGGCAGCGGCGTGGTGGTCAAAGGCGCCGGCTTCCTGCTCAACGACGAGATGGACGACTTCAGCGCCAAACCCGGCGTCGCCAATGCCTTCGGCGTGGTGGGCAGCGACGCCAACGCCATCGAGCCGGGCAAACGCATGCTCTCCTCGATGAGCCCGACCATCATCACCCGCGACGGCGAGGTCAGCCTGGTGATCGGCACGCCGGGCGGATCGCGCATCTTCACCTCGATCTTCCAGGTGATCAACAACCTCTACGATTATCACCTGCCGCTGGCGCAGGCGGTGGCCGCCCAGCGCGTGCACCATCAGCTGTTGCCGAAGGACACCCTGTACTATGACAGCTTTGCGCCGCTGACCGGCAAACCGGCGGAAGAGCTGAAAGCCATGGGCTACACCCTCGAAGACCAGGGCTGGAACATGGGGGATATTCAGGCCATCCGCATCGATGGTCGCACGCCGGAAACCGCGTCCGATCCGCGCGGCCGCGGCGTCGGCCTGGTGGTGAACAAGTAACGCCCCGGCGGCCCGCCTCAGGTTAGACGGGCCGCGACTAATCGGTGCCGATCCGCCTGACGCTGAGATCCAAACAACATCGTGTAGAGGGAACTCTACAGGCCCCAAACTCTTGTCTGTTTGGGGGCCATTTTTTTATCCAGCTACGGGCATCGGCTTACTTGCCGGTGGCCAATTCGCCGTACACCACCTGGCCGCGGAAACCGCGCCGCACCTGCTGGAACAGCTCGCGGAACGCCGGGTAATCCTGCGCCTGGCACAGCGCCTCCTTGCCGCGAATGGCGTTCACCTGCAGCTGATGATTGACGATCACCTGCTGCCCGTCGCGCCGCCACGCCACGCGATAGTCGCCCGCCGCATTGCGGAACTGCCTGTCTTGCGGAATGGCGATGATCGGTACGTTGGCCGGCAACTGCAGACGGTAGGTTTCGTCGTAGCGCTGCGCGCTGCAGTAGAACGGCGTTTCGTTGCCCGGCGCCGCCGTGGTGGTGTACAGCGTGCGGAACGATTTGCCGCCGGGCGGATTGGGCAGCGTCATGCCGCCCACCACGCCGAAATCGACGTAGTCGTCCGCCTTGAAGCGGAAGCGGTAACCGAACTGTTTTTTGAGATCCAGCGGATCGCTGTTCATCGCCACCTCGCCGCTGCCGTCGATGCCGGAGGCGGACATGATCGACGCTTCGGCCTGCGCCCGGTTCTGCCGGTTGATCTGCGAGAAGTAGCCCCGCAGGTCAATCTCTTCCACTTCGCTCAGCCGACGCTCGGTTTGCCCGTGCAGATTACCCGCTTTGTCGAACACGAAATCGACGCTCAACGCGCTCTTGACCGGCTGCTCGTCGCTGCCCGGCGTGCGCGCCAGTTTGGCGTCGCGCGTCAGCAGCACGGGCGCCCCCAGATCGCCTTCCGGCAGTTGCCCGAAGCGCGCCCACGGATTGGTGGAATCCAGGTACAGTTTGAATTCCGGCACGTAGGTGATGGCGTGATTAAAGCGGCTGAGCAGCGGCACTTTAGGCAGTATCGGGCCTTCGTCCATGCCGATCAGCACCGGCGAGCTTGCAATGCCTTTGGCGGCGAGCAGCGCCTCCAGGATCACCACGTGATCCTTGCAGTCGCCGTAGTGGTTGTCGAGAATGCTCTGCGCCGAATTCGGCTCCAGCCCGCCGTTGCCCAGATACACCGCCACGTAACGAATGTTTTGCGCCACCCAGCGATAGAGGGCCTCCGCCTGCTCGCGCCGATCGCTGATGCCGGCGGTGATGTTGTCCGCCAACGCCTGGATGCCCGGCGTCACCTTCGCCGCCGCGCCGGCCTTCAGCTGGTAGGCCTTGGCCAACTGCGGCCACTCGCGGTAGGTGCTGGCCATGATGGTCGGGCTGAAGGTCCAGCTGTCCGCCGCCCAGTTTTGCGATTTCATCGGCGCGCTGCGTGAATAATGCCAGCGCCAGTGCGCCTGCCCGTCGCGGATCTGCGGCTGGTCTCCGCCCGCCACGCCGCGCGTGAAAATATGCATCGGCAGCTTGGCGGGCGCCTGCAGGGTCACTTCGGCATCGTCGAACTGATCGAAAACGCTGAACGTCTCCCACAGGCCGAAATAGTCGGGGAAATACGGCGTGTTTTGCGTGCGGCGCAGCTCATACACCACGCGCGATCCCGGCGCCAGGTTGGAGAACACGATGACGCGCACTTTACGGTCGGCATACAGCGGCGCCGTGGCGCTGGAGTAACTCTCCTGGGTATAGATGCGATCGGGCGCCACGTCGTGGCGCTGGCCGTCGGCGGTCAGCGTGTAGGCGGCGACCACCTCCAGCGTTTCCATTTTTTCGCTGTAGCTCAGGCGGATCTGGCTGAATTTCTCGACCGCCGCCTTGGTCTTCAGCAGCACTTCGTAGCTTTCCGTCTTCACGTTGGTGGCGTTGGCGTTGACGCGGTAATCCGCGCGATAGCGTACGAAGCTGAAATCGTTGTTGGCCGTGTCGTTCTGGCCCTGATCCGCCGCGGCGGGCGGTGCGACGGCCAACACGGTGGCCGGGTGCGTCGCCGTCAAACCGGCGAATAACAGCAGGGAAGGAATAGCGATTTTCATCTTCGGTCCTTGAAGGGCAATAAACAGCGACGCCGGGCTACGCGCCCGTCCCGGCGTCAAAACAGGCGGGCACACTAATATAATTGAGAATCATTTTCAATAAACGAACCGTCAACGCCCAGGTTAGCCCTGTTCGATCAGCATCACGGCGGTGGTCTCCGGCTCCAGCGCTTCGAAAACGTGCTCGCGATCGGCGGAATAGCTGATGTAATCGCCGGCGCTCAGCTCCTGCGGCTGGTCTGCCGGCCCCAGGCGCGCGCGCCCGCTGCTGATAATCACATGCTCGACGGTGCCGGGAGGATGCGGCCGGGAAAGCTTGGCTTCTCCGGGCTGCACCCGCAGCCGGTAAATGTCGCGCTGCGCCCCCGGCGGGCAGGTGGCCAGCAGCGTGGCGGCGTAGTTGCCCTGCTCCGACAGCGCCGGCGTACCCTCATGGGCGCGGATCACCTGCACCTGCCTGCTCGGTTGTGAAATCAGCCGGCTGACCGGCACATCCAGCGCCATCGCCAGCGCCCATAGCGTTTCCAGGCTGGGATTGCCACTGCCGGCTTCCAGCTGCGACAGCGTGGACTTGGCGATGCCCGCGCGCTTCGCCAGTTCGGTGACGGACAGGTTCACTCGCTCCCGCTCGCGGCGGATCGCCGCCGACAAGAGGCCGATCGGCGTGATGTTCTGCATTAGGCTATCGCTCATTGTTCGCTATACCATCCAATTGTTCGACTTGACGAACACTCGTATTCATGTTCATCATAATGTTCGATTGTTCATTTTAATGATTGCACCGCTTTGCCGCAAGTGCGGGCAGGCAACGAGGGAAACCACATGAAAACGAAAACGCGCGGCGCAGTGCAAATGATCCTCGCCATGACCATCTCCGGCACCGTGGGGTGGCCGGTGCTCGTTTTAGGGCAGCCGCCCGCGACGGTGGTGTTTTGGCGCTGCGCGTTCGGCGCGCTGGCCATGCTGGCGACCTGCGCCGCACTCGGTCAGCTGAAATCAGGCGCGATCAACCGGCGCCAGCTGAGCTTCGCCATTCTGGGGGGGATCGCCCTGGTGCTCAACTGGACGCTGCTGTTTGCCGCCTATGCGCATGCCTCGATCGCGGTCGCCACCGTTACCTACCACGTTCAGCCGTTCATGTTGGTGGCGCTGGGGGCGCTGCTGTTCGGCGAAAAGCTGACGGCTAATCGGCTGGGCTGGCTTCTGCTGGCGTTCGCGGGAATGGTGTTGATCGTCACCGGCCGGCAAAACGGCGGCGGCGATGACTATCTGCTCGGCGTGGCGCTGGCGTTGGGTGCGGCCCTGATGTACGCCATTGCGGCGGCGATCGTCAAACAGCTGGCCGCGCTGCAGCCGCAGCTGATCGTGTTGATTCAGCTGACCGTCGGCGCGCTGGTGATGGCGCCGTTCGCCGGCCTGGCCACGCCGCCTGCGGCCCCGATCGACTGGCTGCTGCTGGCGACCCTCGGCCTGGTGCATACCGGCTTGATGTCCACGCTGCTGTACGGCGCCATTCAGAAGATCCCCACCTCTCTGGTCGGCGCCCTGTCGTTCATCTACCCGGCGGTGGCGATCGTGGTGGACTGGGCCGCGTTCGGCCACCGCCTCAGCCTGCTGCAGCTACTGGGCACGCTGGCGATCCTGGGCGCCGCAGCGGGCATGAACTTCGGCTGGCGGCTCTCGCCGGTCGCCCGGCGGGCTGATAAAACCGGTTAATCCCGTCCGGCGGGCAAGCTATGCACAATAAGGCATTCGTCTTGCGCCCGGCGCGGTGTTATTTATTTACACCGTGTAGGGTAGAAGGAGTTGGCCATGTGGCATCACCGCCTGCAACGGCGCATCCGTTTCAGCTACTGGAACGAACTGTGCGTCGCAAAAAAATAAGGGAAGGCGCAAGCCTTCCCTTTTGTCATTCACCGCCCAGCTCAGAAACGATCGGTTTTCACCACCTCGTCGAACGGCAGTTTGCCGATGCGCGGATAAGGCTGCCCCGCCGCCTTGCCGATGGCGACCATCAGCGCGATCTGATAGTGCGCCGGTTTGTTGATGATCTCGCCCACGGCGTCGAAATCAAACCCGTCCATCGGGCAAGAGTCGTAGCCCTGCGCCTTGGCCGCCAGCATCAGCGTCTGGGCGAAGATACCGCTGCTGCGCATCACTTCGTCGCGCTGCACCTGCGGCTTACCGCGATAATACTGATCGACGGCCGGGATCATGAACTGCTGTACCGGCTCCGCCGCCTCGGCCCAGACGTTTTTTACCTGTGACTCCCAGCTCGACAGATCGCCGCACAGCACGACCAGCATCGACGCGTCGGTGACCTGTGCCTGCCCCCACGCCGCTTCGCGAATTTTCTCGCGCTGGGCGCGATCTTCGATCAACAGCGGGCGCCAGTGCTGCAGGTTAAAAGCGCTGGGTGCGCCCTGCAGCGCGATAGTCAGCAACGCTTTTTTCTCTTCGAGCGTCATCACGTGCTGCGCATCAAACTGTTTGGTGGCGCGGCGCTGGCGGATTGCGTCTAACGTATTCATTTTACTGCCCCTGTCCATGTGAAAGATCCTATTGTCGCCAACGCGACGCGGCTGTCCAGCCCCCGACGGCTATTTCTGCGCGGTTTCGGCGCGCAAACGGCTGACCTGCGCGGTCAGATCGGGCCACGGCGCCTGACCGGCGTAGTGCTGCCGTAGATAGTTGAGCAGGATGGCGATCTGCGCGTCATCCAGGTTATGGCGGAAGCCCGGCATATAGCCCAGTTCGGCGTTCGCCGGCCGCTGTATGCCATCCAGCACCACGCGAATGGCGTTGTCCGGCGCCTCGGCGAACAGGTTGGTGTTCAGCGCCAGAGAAGGCCGCACCCCCGCCATCTGCGCGCCCTTTTCCTGCGCATGACAAGCCATGCAGGCGCCGGAAAACAGCCGCGCGCCTTGCGAGCTCAGGGGCTCGACCTGCCGCTCCGCCTTAGCGTTCAACGTGGCCGCCGTCGCGCCCGCCGCCGTTTCAGGATGATAGCTGCGCAGATAGACGGCGATCGCCTGCAGATCCGCCTGCGGCAAGCGGGACAACCCTTCTTCGATCACCGGCGCCATCGGGCCGGCGGCCACGCCGTGGTTGGCCGAGTAGCCGGTACGCATGAAATCGACCAGATCCTGCTGCGTCCAATCGAGCGGCGCGGGCGAGCGGCCGGTCAACGCCGGCGCCGTCCAGCCTTCCGCCACGCCGCCGGCCAGGTGGTCGCTACCGGTTTTCTCGCCGAACAGCACGTTGCGCGGCGAGTGGCAGGCGCTGCAGTGCCCCAGCCCTTCGGCCAGATAAGCGCCGCGGTTCCAGGCGGCGCTTTGGGCCGGGTTTTCCTGCATCGCGCCCGGCGTCAGGAACAGCAGGTTCCAGGCGAAGATGCCCTGGCGGATATTGAACGGAAAGTGCAGATCGGTGGCCGGCGGCCGATAGTTGACCGGCGGTTGCGACATCAGGTAGGCGTACAGCGCCTGCAGATCGTCGTCACTCGTGCGGGTAAAGGCGGTATAGGGAAACGCCGGATAAAGGTAGCGGCCCTGGCGATCGACGCCGTGGCGCATGGCGCGTTCAAACGCCGCGTAACTCCAACTGCCGATGCCGGTTTCCACGTCCGGCGTGATGTTGGTGGTGTAAATGGTGCCGAAGGGGATCGCCATCGCCAGCCCGCCGGCGTTGCGCTCGCCGCCCGAACGGGTGTGGCACACCGCGCAATCGCCGAGATCGGCCAGCGTTTTGCCGCGCGCGATCTGCGCCTCGCTGAAACTGTGCGTCGCGTCGGCGGAGAGCGGCGCGATTTCCGGTTGCCAGCTGGCGACAACGCCGGCCACCACCACGGCGAGCACCGTAACCCCGCCCCACCCGGCGATCTTTTTCATCTTACTCATCTTTGCTGTCCTTGTTCGTGACGGGGATTAATGGCCGGCCTGGGCGCGCAGCGCGGCAAGCACCCGCGCCGGCGTAAACGGCACCTCGCGCAGCCGCACGCCTAGCGCGTCAAACAGCGCGTTGCCGATCGCCGCCGCGCTCGGCACCGAGGCGGATTCTCCGGCGCCCATCGGCGCTTCCTCCGGGCGATCGATCAGCTGGATATCGATCTGCGGCAGCTCGTCGAAACGCAGGATCGGATAGCCGCCCCAGTCCAATGACGTCACCCCCGTCTTGTTGAAGGTCACGAACTCTTTCAGCACCCGGCTGGCGGACTGGATGACGTTGCCGTGCACCTGATGGCGCACCCCGGCCGGGTTGATCATGCGGCCGCAGTCATGCGCCACGAAGATTTTATCGAGCGTGATCTGCCCGGAGCGGCGGTTGACGCTGAGATCGCACACCCAGGCCGCCCAGGCGGCGCCGAAGCCGGGGAATTTGCTGTGAAAATAGCGCGCATAGGCGAAGCCGCGGCCGCTAACCACTTCGGCGCCGGCGGCGCGCGAGCGGTGCGCCGGGCCGTCTTGCCAGTTCGCCTGCCGTTTCAGGGCTTCAATCAAGGCCACCGCGCGCGGATCGTTCAGATAGCGCAAACGAAACGCGATCGGATCCTCGCCGGCGCGCCAGGCCAGCTCGTCGATCCAGGACTCATGGGCGAACACGTTGGGCAGCGCCGAAACGCCGCGCATCCACGAAGCCCGCACGATCGGCGCGGCGTCCTGGCAGATCACCCGCATGTGCGGATACTCGTATTGCGGAATGGCGGTGCGATCGCCCATCTGCTGCACATCGGCCCGGTTGGCCACTTTGCCGGTCAGCACCAGCGGCAAGGTCACGGCATTGTTGGAGGGATAGCTGGTTTTCAATTCGTAGGCCGCCACCCGGTTTTGCGCGTCGAGGCCGCCGCGCACCCGAATCAGCTGGCCGGTGCCCTTCGGCTCCCAGCCGGATTCCTGTTCGCGCATCAGCTGCACGCGCACCGGCTGGCCGGTGGCCCGCGCCAGCAGCGCCGCGTCCGCCGAAACGTCGTCGGCGCAGTTGCGGCCATAGCAGCCGGAGGCCTCCATGCGGGTGATGTGCACCTGCCCAGGCGGCAGCTCGAGCAGCCTGGCGATGTCTTTGCGCAGATCGTGCGGGTTTTGCGTGCCGGACCACACCTGCGCCCGCCCGTCTTTGACTTCCGCCACCGCGCAGGAAGGGCCGATCGAGGCGTGCTGATGGTAAGGCCAGACATAGTCGGCCTGCACTTCGGTATGCAGCAATGCCAGCGCGGCGTCAGTGCCCGCGTCGTCGCGCAGCACGCGGTCGGTTTTCGGATTGGCCTCCAGCGCGGCGGGCAGCGCTTCCGGCGACAGATCCGGCAACCCGGCCCAGGGTTTCCATTCGGTTTTCAGTTGGCGCATGGCGGCGATCGCCTGCTCCTCGCGCTCGGCCACGATGCCGATGAAATCGTTGATCACCACCAGTTTCACGATGCCCGGCAGGTGCGCGATCGAGCTTTCATCCACCGACAGCAGGCCGCCGCCCAACGGCGCGCTGCTGTCGGCGCCTATGTATGGCGGGCGCACCACGCGGCCATGCAGCATGCCGGGCAAGCGCAGGTCGTGGACGTAGGTCAGCCCACCGCTGACCTTTTCCGGAATATCGACCCGGGGCACGGCGCGACCCACATAGTGGTTCTGCCGTTCGCTGTTCAGCTGCACGTTTTTATCCAGCATCACGTGCAGATTTTGCCCGCTCGCCAGCTGCGCATAGCTCAGCGATCGCCCTGGGTTCCTGGTCACAAATACCTGCCCCGCCGCCGCCGTCAGCTGTTCGGCCGGCAGTTCGAAGGCTTTGGCCGCCAGCGCCGTCAGCAGGTGCCGCACCTGCGCCGCCGCCTGCCGCAGCGGCACTGAGGTCACCTGAAGGGTGGCGCTGGCGATGGTCGGCCCCTGATCCGGCGTGCGTTGCGTATCGCCAAGGATCATCGTGACGTGATCAAACGGCACGCAAATTTCATCGGCGACGATCTGCGCCAGCGCGGTGCGAATGCCGGTGCCCAGATCGACGTGGCCGTTGAACGCCGTCACCCGGCCGTCGGCGCTGAGGCTGATAAAGCTGTCCACCCGATCCAGCGGCAGATCGGCGGGCGATGTCACCGCATCGGCGGCGAAGGCGCTCAATGGCGCAGGCAGCAGGCTGCTGACCATCACCACACCGCCGGCCTGCAGCAGCTGGCGGCGGGTCAGTTCGAGGCGGCTCATGCTTGCCTCCGCGCGGCCAGCAGATCGCGGGCACGCTCGGCGGCGTGCAAGATCTCGATATGCGTGCCGCAGCGGCACAGGTTGTAGGCCAATTCTTTCTTGATGGTTTGTTCGTCGGCCTGCGGCTCGCGTTCGAACAGCGCGACCAGCGTCATGATCATGCCGTTGGCGCAGTAACCGCACTGCGCCGCCTGCTCATCAATAAACCCTTGCTGTACCGGATGCGGCGCTTCCGCGCTGCCCAGGCCTTCCAGCGTGGTGACGGATTTGTTTCCTACGGCAGACAGCGGCATTGAGCAGGAGCGTGCGGCGACGCCGTCGATCAGCACCGTGCAGGCGCCACACTCCCCCAGGCCGCAGCCGTATTTGGGGCCGTTCAATTGCAGATCGTTGCGTAAAACGTACAGCAGCGGGGTCTCGGGCGAGATATCGCCGAGTGGAACCACCCGGCCATTAACATTGATTTCCATGGTGAAACTATCCCTTAAGCAAACGGATTTAATCCGTAACATCACTGCGATGAATAATTTCGCAGCGTGCTAATAATTATCATCAAAAGGCTTGATAATGTTAAGGGAATGTAGCCGTCATGGCTTTAACGAAAAGTGGGTATTTTCTATAAATTTCCTATAGATAAGCTCGGTTTTATGATTGCTCCCCGTGATTATTGGCGTTCGCCAATGCGGCCTCGGCGCCATAACTTTGCCGATCTTTCACTTTAGAAAGCAGAAACCGGCATTTTGCCGCCGGGATCCGCTGACTTATGCTAATCCGGTGTGATGAAACGCGTTTTCATGGCATGTCTTCCGGAACGTTTTGCTTTATTTGTTCGTCGTGAACCCTGGGCCGCGCCTGACTGGTGCGGCTTTTCTTTTTGCCCGGCAGTGCCAGCAGCGGTGAATTTTGCTATGTTAAGCCGCAGATAAGTTTCCCGTTTTCAGCCGCCGGACCGACTCATGTTTACCCATAAAGCAATCGCCGAGCTCAACGCCCTGGAGCTGATGGTTTATAACTACGTCAGCAAACACAAGAATCAAGTGATGTACATGACCATCCGCGAGCTGGCCGAGGCCGCCGGCGTGTCCACCACTACCGTGCTGCGGTTTTGCAAGAAAATGGGCTGTGACGGCTATTCGGAATTTCGCATTCGTTTCAAGCTGTATCTCGAACAGAGCGATGCGCCGCCGGTCGATTCCGGCATCGGCGAAATCCTCAGCTTTTTTAAAAGCGTCAGCAACGATGAGTTTAATCAGCTGATCGATCAGGCGGTGCAGCATATCGCCGCCGCCGAGCGAATTATTTTCGTCGGCATCAGCACCTCAGGCGCATTGGGGAAATATGGCGCGCGCTTTTTTTCCAACGTTGGGAAATTCAGCACTCACATCGACGATCCTTATTATCCCGTCAACAGCGACATGTATAAAAACGCGGTGGCGATCGTGCTGTCGGTTACCGGCGAAACCGAAGAGATCCTGCGGCTGGCCAGCCAGTTCAGCCTGCACCACTGCAAGATCATCAGCATTACCAACAACGAAACCTCTTCGCTGGCGCGGCTGGCGGACTTCAACCTCTCCTACCACGTTCCGCAGCATTTGATCGGCGGGCATCACAATATCACCACGCAGATCCCCGTGCTTTACATTATTGAAACCATCGGCAAACGGCTTGGGCATATTAATTCGGCCAAATAAAACAGGCTGTTTTTTTATTGTGACAAATCACTTTCCACGGTGATTTGTTATATCGTGACATTTCTTTCGCTCTTGCTACTCTATTCTCAACGCAGCGTTATTACCCTTCATTAAATAAACCGATGAGACATTGACGATGAAACAGTTGCCGAAGGATTTTCTGTGGGGGGGCGCGGTCGCCGCGCACCAGGTTGAAGGCGGTTGGGATCGGGGCGGTAAAGGGCCCAGCATCGCCGACGTGCTGTCCGGCGGCTCGCACGGCGTGGATCGCGTGATGACCGACGGCGTGCTCGACGGCTATCGCTACCCCAACCACGAAGCGGTGGATTTCTACGGCCGCTATAAGCAGGACGTGGCGCTGTTCGCCGAGATGGGCTTCAAATGCTTCCGCACCTCGATCGCCTGGACGCGCATCTTCCCGAACGGCGACGAAGCGGCGCCGAACGAAGCCGGCCTGCAGTTTTACGACGATCTGTTCGACGAACTGCTGAAATACGGCATCCAGCCGGTGATCACCCTGTCGCACTTCGAAATGCCTTACCATCTGGTGAAGGCCTACGGCGGCTGGAAAAATCGCCGGGTGGTGGAGTTCTTCGTGCGCTTCAGCGAGGTGGTGATGCGCCGCTACCGCGAAAAAGTGAAGTACTGGATGACCTTCAACGAGATCAACAACCAGAGCAACTACCGTTATCCGCTGTTCGGCTACTGCTGCTCCGGCGTGGACTACACCCGGGAAGACAACCCGGAACAGGCGCTGTATCAGGTGCTGCACCACCAGTTCGTCGCCAGCGCGCAGGTGGTCAAACTCGGCCATCAGATCAACCCGGAATTCAAGATCGGCTGCATGCTGGCCTGCGTGCCGTTCTACCCGTACTCCTGCAAGCCGGACGACGTGATGTACGCCGTCGAGGCGATGCACCAACGCTATCTGTATACCGACGTGCAGATGCGCGGTTACTACCCAAGCTACCTGCTGCGCGATTGGGAACGCAAAGGGCTGAAGATAGAGATGCAGCCGCAGGACGCGCAGATCCTGCGCGAGGGCTGCACCGACTACATCGGCTTCAGCTATTACATGAGCAACGCCCTGCAGGCTAACGCGGTGGACGGCAGCGACGGCATGTTCGGCTTCCCGGGCAACGTGCCGAACCCGCACGTCAAGGCCTCCGACTGGGGCTGGCAGATCGATCCGGTCGGGCTGCGCTATTCGCTGAACGTGCTGTATGAACGCTACCAGAAGCCGCTGTTTATCGTGGAGAACGGCTTCGGCGCCTTCGACAAGGTGGAAGCGGACGGTCAGATCAACGATGACTACCGCATCGACTATCTGCGCGCCCATATCGAAGAGATGAAAAAAGCGGTGATTGAAGACGGCGTAGACCTGATCGGCTACACGCCGTGGGGCTGCATCGACTGCGTGTCGTTCACCACCGGCGAGTACAGCAAACGCTACGGCTTCATCTACGTCGACAAACACGACGACGGCACCGGCACGCTCGAGCGCTCGCGCAAGAAGAGCTTCGACTGGTACCGCCGGGTGATCGCCAGCAACGGCGAACAGCTGTAACCGCACGCAGGCAATCAGGGATCCCTGCTCGCCGCACGCCGCCCATGCCTCACGGCATGGGCATTTTCGCTTATAGTGCCGGGAATGGTGCCCCGACATAATTCTCCGCCAGCATCGTCATGGCGCTGCGCGATTTCACCGTGTACTGCAATTCTGACAGTTGCAGCCGATGCTCGAAAGGCGTGTCGTCCCGACGGGTATGCAGCATGTGGGTCATCCACCAAGAAAAATGCTCTGCGCGCCAGACCCGCTGCAAAGCGGTGTCGCTGTACTCGTCCAGCCGTTGCCAGTCGCCTCGCCGGTAAAACGTCTCCAGCGCCTGGGACAACAGGCAGACATCGGCCATCGCCAGATTCAGCCCTTTGGCGCCGGTCGGCGGCACGATATGCGCCGCGTCGCCCGCCAGCAGCAGGCGTCTGTAGCGCATCGGTTCTGTAACGAAGCTGCGCATGCCGACCACGTTTTTCTGGAAGATACGGCCCTTTTTCAGCGCCCAGCCTTCATGGTTTTCCAGCCGCTGTTCCAGTTCGTGCCAGATGCGATCGTCCGACCATTGATCGACCTGTTCCGCCGGATCGCACTGAAAATACATGCGCTGTACGCCGGCCGAACGGGTGCTGATCAGCGCAAAGCCGCGCGGATGGCAGGCGTAGATCAGCTCGTCGCTGGACGGCGGCGCTTCGACCAGAATGCCGAACCAGCCGAACGGATAGATGCGGGTGTAATCCTGCCGCAGCCCGCCGGGCATCGCCGCGCGGCTGATGCCGTGGAATCCGTCGCATCCGATGACGAAGTCGCAGCGGAGCTGGCGCGGCTGGTCTGCGTGACGGTAGTGAACCTCGGGCTGCGCGCTGTCCAGCGCCTTCAATTCAACCTGCTCCACCTCGAAAAACAGTTGCCCCTGCGACGCCACACGCGCGGCGATCAGGTCTTTCAAGACTTCGTGCTGGGCATAAACGGTGACGGCGCGGTCGGTCAATCCCGCCAGATCGATGCGGTGCTGACGGCCACCGAATGCCAGCCGGATCCCCTGATGCCGCGCCCCTTCCCGCCGCATCCGCTCTCCCAATCCGACCTGGTTGAGCAGATCGACCGTCCCTTGTTCGAGCACCCCGGCGCGAATGGTCGATTCCACCGCCGCCCGGCTGCGCGTTTCCAACACCACCGATTCCACGCCCTGCAGATGCAGCAGATGAGACAACATCAAGCCGGCCGGTCCGGCGCCGATTATCGCAACCTGTGTGCGCATAGTATTATTCCCTCACAGCATTTTTATTGAGCGGCGCCGGCAGCGCCGGGTAGCCGGAAAGGTGCTTGGCGATCAACGCCAGCGCCGCGATCAGCGCCGGGATGGCCAGCAGTGTGAATATGGTGCTGAACGACAGCTGCATCTGCATCAGCGCACCACCGCTCATCGCCCCCAGAATGCCGCCAAAACGCCCGAGACCGAGCATCCATGCCACGCCGGTCGCCCGGCTCTGGGTGGGATAAAATCCGGCCGCCAGGGCCGGCATGGATGACTGCGCGCCGTTCATGCAGGTGCCGGCGATGAACACCGTGATCGCCATCAGCGGCGGGTAGCTATAGACAAAGCCGATGATGCCGACGAACAGGCCGGTGAGCAAATAGCCGACGGCCACCACCTTGTGCGGGTTCATGCGATCCATCAACCAACCGATAATCAATACGCCGAGCCCCCCGCCGAGCGGAAACAGCGCGGTGATCAGCGACGCCTGCGTGACGGAAGCGCCGGTTTCACGGATCAACAGGGGCAGCCAACTGGTCAGCAGATAGAAAATCATCAACCCCATAAAGTAAGTCAGGCACAGCATCAAGGTGCCCAGCAGATAGCGACGGGAAAAAATCATCCCCAGCGGCGAGGCCGCCTTTATCTGCCCCTCTTCCTGCAACATGAAATGCGGCGTCTTTGGCAGTGGCGCAATGCGCTTCAACACTTTGGCGATGCGTTCTGCGGCATAGCCGCGCGCAACCATAAAGCGCGCGGATTCAGGCAAGGCGGCGATCAAGACCAGCGCCAGCAGCAGCGGCATGACGCCACCCAGCACCATCACGCTCTGCCAGCCGAAATGCGGGATCAGCCAGGCGGAAGAAAAGCCGCCCAGCGATGAGCCGAGAGGAAAACCGCAAAACATCAGATTCACCATCAAAGCCCGGCAGCGCTGAGGCGCATATTCCGACATCAGCGTGGCGGCATTGGGCATGGCCGCCCCCAATCCCAGCCCGGTCAGGAAACGCAACAGCGTCAGCGTCGACAGCGAGCCGGCGAAGGCGGTCAACAAACTGAAGCCGCCGAACAGCAGCAGCGAGATCACCAGCACTTTCTTGCGCCCGATGCGATCCGCCAACGGCCCGGCGGCCAACGCGCCCACCGCCAGGCCGACCAAAGCAGCGCTCATCACCGGCCCCAGAGAGGTCTTTTCTATTCCCCATTCCTGCACCAGCGACGTGGCAATGAAACCGATAATGGCGGTATCGAAGCCGTCCAGCGCTACCGCCAAGAAACACAAAACCAGTATCAACCACTGGTAGCGAGAAAATGGCTGGTCATCGATAAACCCTCGGATTTCTACGTTGTTATCGTGTGGCATGGCTTGCTCCTCAGGGGGTGCGGCAACCCTCACCGCACAGAACAGCCGGTTGCGTACCGGCAAGAGGGTTAATTTGTGCGATTATCGGAACATAGTTCGTTAATCGACAATTAAATCAAACCACCCCACGGCGAATGCTTCAATATTGTTAAAACAATAAGCGTGCGATAAACGAACATCAGAGGACGGTAAATAAAATAATTTTATTTACTATTAATGGGATGGGGTTATTTTTTCCGTTACCACAGAATGAGGGTTTGTGATTCAATTAACATTTTAGAAACATTGGCGCTACCCTGTTTGGCGCTGACCATCGGCCTGAAGGCACAGAGGCTTTTCGAACGGCGCTCGCCCTCTAAAAAGGGAGCGAGCGCAAGAAACGCCCTTATTGACTCAGAGACGCCTGCCCGGCGGCGAGGTACTTCGCCATTTCCGCCGGCGGCACCATGCCGCCACCGGTCGCCCATACCAGGTGCGTCGCCTGCGCCAGACTCTCGGCGCTGATGCCTTGTTCGCTGAGCGCCCTCGCATGGGCTGCAACGCGCCACGGCCCGGCCATGCCGGCCAGCGCAGACGGCTCCAGCTGAAGATGCTCGTGCTTGTCCAACAGCCCGAGCAGCGCAAACATCTCTTCGTCGCTCAGGGTGTAAAACGCGCTCAACAGGCGCTCCATCGCCCGGCCGACAAAGCCGGAGGCGCGCCCCACCGCCAGCCCGTCCGCCGCGGTGCGGTTATCGATGCCAAGATCCTGCACCGCAATGCCGTCGTGCAGCCCGCTGTAAACGCCGAGCAACATGCAGGGCGAATGGGTCGGCTCGGCGAAAACGCAGTGAACATGGTCGCCGAAGGCCAGCTTGAGGCCAAACGCCACGCCGCCCGGCCCACCGCCGACGCCGCACGGCAGATACACGAACAGCGGATGCTGTGCGTCCACTACGATGCCCTGTTGGTCAAACTGCCGCTTCAGGCGGCCGCCGGCCACCGCGTAGCCGAGAAACAGGGTTTGCGAGTTTTCATCATCGATAAAGAAACAGCGCGGATCGCTCGCCGCCTGCTTGCGCCCCTGCTCGACCGCCACGCCGTAATCTTCGGCGTACTCCACCACCGTGACGCCGTTGTCGCGCAACTTTTGCTTCTTCCACGCCCGCGCATCCGCCGACATGTGGACGCTGACGTCAAACCCCAGTCGGGCGCTGATGATGCCGATAGAGAGCCCCAGGTTGCCGGTCGAACCGACGGCGATGCGGTACTGGCGGAAGAACTGGCGAAACTCGTCGGAAAACAGCCGGGCGTAGTCGTCGCCAATCTGCAGCAGCCCCGCCTCCAGCGCCAGCTTCTCCGCGTGCGTCAGCACCTCGTAAATGCCGCCGCGCGCCTTGATTGAGCCGGAGATCGGCAGATGGCTGTCCTTTTTCAGCAGCAGCTTCCCGCCAAGCCGCAGCCCATAGCGCCGGTCCAACGCCTGCTGCATGGTGGGGATCGCCACCAGCTCGGATTCGATGATCCCCTTTGTCGGCTGGGTTTCCGGGAAGGCCACGGCGAGATAAGGCGCAAAGCGCGCCAGGCGCTGCTCCGCGGCGGCGACGTCGGCGGCGGTCAGGCCGACATGGGGCAAGCCTGCGGCCAGCGTTGTCGCACGCTGATTGAACCAGGTGATAGGCTCGAGGGCGACCATTCGTTGCAACAGCGGATGCTGCGCAACCCACGGTTGAATCTGTGATTTTTGCATAAATGTCCCTGACTGATTTGGCGTTGCCGTCACCATGCCGCGAACGCCGGCGGCTGACAAATGATAAATACTGAACTTGAGGTGCAACAGATTGATGCAAGCGCGGCGCTAGCCGGCCGCGACGCCAAACCAGATCAGAATACCCGCCACGCCCGGCAAAATCGGCGCACCGCCGGTTTTCGCGGCGGTGCCGCCGGGAATGCCGAGGGAAACCAGCGCCGATGCGTTAAGTGCTGCGCTCTCGATGCATCTTTTATCCGCTAACCCCGCGCCGCCGCTTCCAGGCCGGCGATGTCGATTTTGCCCATCAGCAGCATCGCTTCCGTGACCCGCCGCACGCGGGCGGCGTCAGGATCGTTCATCAGTTCGGTCAGGCGCCGCGGCACGATCTGCCAGCACAACCCCCAGCGATCGCGCAGCCAGCCGCACTGCTCCGCCTCGCCGCCCACGCACAACGCGTCCCACAGCCGGTCGACCTCCGCCTGATCGTCGCATTCCACCATCACGGAGAAGCTGTGGTTGAACGGATCCAACGGCCCGGCTTCGATCGCCGCATAGCGCTGGTCGCCCAGGGTGAAGGAAGCCAGCTTCACGCTGCCGGCCGGGCCGCTCGGCGTATCCGCCGGCAGATCGGAAAACCAGTTCACGGACGAACCGGGGATCAGCGCGACATAGCAATTCAGCGCCGCCTCCATGTCTTTTTCAAACCACAGATGTTGCGTAATTCTGGCCATCTGCGCCTCCTTCAGGTATCGAGGATCGGCGCGAACCCGCCAAAGATCATGCGCTTGCCGTCAAACGGCATCTCGCCCAGCGCCTTCATGCGCGGATCGTTCATCATTTTCTCGTTGGCGGCGTCGCGCACCGCCTTGGAGGGGTACTCTATCCAGCTGAACACCACCACTTCGCCTTCCTGCGCCTTCACCGCGCCGCGAAAGTCGGTAAGTTTGCCGTCGGGCACATCATCGCCCCAGCACTCCACGACGCGCGTGGCGCCAAACTCTTTAAACAGCGGCGCCGCTGCGGCCGCCAACCGGTGATATGCCTCCTTATTGGCGGCCGGCACCGCCACCACAAACCCGTCTACGTATTTCATTCTGATATCCTCTTGTCTGATTAAGGACAGTCGGTTCAGCGCGGGCAAAGTAGTCCGCGCCCCCTACCAGTTTAGACGGCGGGCGCGCGGCACGGATCGGAAGTTCAGCGGTCAGGATCGTTCGGCGGACAAGATTCCGGCGTGGCGACCCGGTTACGGCCGGCGTTTTTCGCTTTGTATACCGCCAGATCCGCCAGTTTGAGCAGGTCGACCAGGCTGTGACCGGAACCACCCGGGCAGGTTACCATGCCGATGCTGACGGTGATCTGCAGCGGATGGCCAGCCGGCATGGTGATCGATTCCGCCTCAATGCGTTGCCGCAGCCGTTCGGCCAGCTGCACCCCCTGCTGTGGCTGGCCGAGCGTCGAGACGATGGCGAACTCTTCCCCGCCCATGCGGCCGAACAGATCATCGACGCTCAGATCGGCGGCAATCGCACGGGTAAACGCCATCAGCGCCTGATCGCCACCGGCGTGGCCGAAACGATCATTGATCGATTTGAAGTAATCGATGTCGAGCATCATGACGCACACCAGCTCGCCTTTCTGGTCGATCACTCGCTCGCCGCGCTGCATAAACGCATTGCGCGTCAGCACGTGGGTCAACGCATCGTGACTCGCCACGTGCTCCAGTGTGCGCAACAGCGCGTTGCGCGCATAGTTCATGCTGGCGACGGCAATCGGCCCCAGCGCCAGCAGCGCGATACCCAAACGCATCGATACCGTGTTCTGCAGCACCTTCATGTCGAGCGTGGTGCTCAGCAACCCGAAATCGATCGCCAGATGGCACCACAGCACATAAACCAGCACCGCGATCATGGTGCTGAACAGCGAAAAGGACATCGCCAGCCACAGCAGCACCGGCATGGGGAAGATTACGGCGCCGGGGCCGCCGATCAGCACGCTGCAGACCGCCGCCAGCGCCAGCAGCGCCAACACCGCCATTTTTCGCCCCGCCTGCGGCCATTGGCTGCGCTGCGTCAACATGGCGCAGGCCACGCGCAGGCGATAGCGCCAATCAGCGGGAAACACCAGAATGAACGGCATCAGCGTGACGTAGTTGGTGAATTCGGACGAGAACCACAGCGCCAGCGAGGTTAAATAGGGTCTGCCGAACAGCCACTGCGAGACTCCCGCGCCCACTACACCGGTCGCGGCGGCGGCGGCCAGGCAAATACCGAACAGATACATGCTGGAGGCGCCGCGCTGCAGCATGCGCGCCGGCGGCGACAGCCGCATGAACAGCAGATACCCCACCACCACGCCGGTCAGATTGGCGGCGTTCAGCAGCAACGCCTTTTGCAGCGAGCTGCCAGTCAGCAGATCCGCCGCCAGATACCCCAGCACCGCCATGCCCCAGCCGGCGCGCGTAGCCCACTGCGGGCAGCGCACCAGAACCGCCAGCAGTACGGCGTTGACCGGCCAGAATACCGCCAAAAATCCGACGGGACGGCTGACGATGCCCAGCAGGCAAGCCGCGAACACCAACAAAAAGACGGTGAGTGCGGGCCAGATTTTCCGGGTATCGGACAACGAGGTGGTTTGCATCTTGGATCCAGAGACTTCTGCTGTGTAAGGTGACAATCTGTTCGTGTCACAACCGTCGACGATGAGGAGAAGATAAGCGGCCGACCCGCCTATTATTGCCAGTTTTAACGGTCCGAGCACCTGTTTATTCATCAAGGGAAAATATATTTGTGTATCAATGTATTGACGGCAGTTGCTCGTTTGGCGCAGAAACTGCTGAAGCAGCCACGCCCCAGCCGGCCTGACACCGGCAAAAACCGCCGTCTTGTTCCTAAAAAGTAAAATAAGATTGGGCGATGTGCGTAATGCTGGTCAGTTAGCGTTTTTATGCAGTCGTTCGTGAGATTTTCGGTCGATAAAAGTGAGATGCCCCATGTGACTCACGCACCTCGACCGAGCCAGGAGCCGAAGGCGCGGCCCCTGGCAACCCGCGCCTTTGCCCTATCAGACGGTTGGCTTTGCCAACTTCCCTCTCTCCGCCATACCGCATTGAGGCCGGTTGCGACAGGCGTCCCTGCCTGTCTCACCTGAAACCGCCGTCCATGGCGGTTTCGCCTAATGCGCTATGCCTGCGTTCGGCGTCTTCAAGGGCGTCCAATACCGTGCTCATCTCCGATTCCTCTTCTCTGCCATAACCTCATAAAGGACGGGTTGCCCGGTAGCCGCCAGCACGGGTGTTGACCTTTGGCGCGCATCATCGGCTGCCGAGCAAGACGGCGTTGTCAGGGGCAACCGGCCAGGGAAGGCCGGTTGAGGCGAGACTAACAGGGACGTTTGTCGCAGCCGACCCGCCCGACAACGCAGACGCGGCGAGGACAAATCTGCCGGGAGCAGATTTGAACGCTGCTTGCAGCGGCCCCGAAGGGGCGAGGCCCAGGATGGGCCGAGTAATTTCCGCACAGAGGATAGACGGTGTTAAGCGAAGGCGCGGGTGGAGGGGCCGCGCCTTCGGCCCCTCCAATTGCCGTTCATTGCAGTAACAGAGAAATACGGACATTTACGGCAATTCATCCTGCACGACACGTAAAGAGACTGGATAAAAAATACCAGTCAGGCTTAAGTGACCGGCATTAGGTGATGTGCGGAGATTTTTTCCCCCCACGTCAAAGCGCCTTGCGGTACATCACAAAACCGGGGCGCTCCGCCATCTGGTCATACAGCCGCATGGCGGTCTGGTTGGTTTCGTGGGCATTCCAGTAAACGCTCGGCAACGATGATGGTTCGGGTGAGAAAGACTAAACTTCTGAGCCTGCTCTATATTGCCCCCATTTCAGTACTGAATTAACGCCGATGGAGAGGAACGGCTCCGGCGGGGTTTTATTCGGGCCCGGTGACGCCACAAGGAAGTCGATCAACTCATTGCGCTCACCGGCAATCATATCCGCCAGCAGTTTGCCGGTAGCCGTGCCGCGCGTGATACCCAACCCGTTGCAGCACAGCGCGCCGTACACGTTGGGTGCCAGCTGGCCGAAGAAACCCTCATGATTCTCCGACAGACAAATAGCCCCACTCCAGGAATAGGCGAAATCAACCTGGTCAAGCGTCGGAAAACGGCGCTCAAAGGATTTACGGTGGTTAGCGATAAAGTTCTTCAGATGGTGCTCGCGCGGACGACCATCAGGGTGGAAGCTGAAGCTGTTGCGTACCAGTATGCGGTTATCTACCGTCCGGCGTACGGTGCTGCCAAACGGATGCGCGGGGATAACGCCCCAGACCGGTTTGCCGCCCAGCCGGGTCTGCTCATCGGCGGTCAGCGGGCGGGTCAGGCTACCGTACAGGAAGGTCGGCAGCAGGCGTCCGCGCAGGAAGCCAAAGTGCGACGCAAATGCGTTGTTCGCCAGAATCAACTTATCTGCCGTGATGCTGCCTTTGTCATGCACCAGCGTCACTTTGTCGCCATAATTAATAGCCGTGATCGGCGTATACTCGTAAAGCGTCACGTTCGATGGCAGATTGTTCGCCAGCCCTTTCACCAGCGCCGACGGTTGCAGCAGGATGGTGCCGGGAATATAAAGCGCCTGTTTGTAGTAACGGGTGCCGATGTGGTCAGGTAGATCCTTGCCCGTTATCATCTGCGTTTCGCGGCCAATCTTCTCTAGCCCGCGGCGGTAGGCCTCAAGAATCGCCACGCCCTGCTCGCCCACGGCAGCTTGATATTTCCCGGATTCTGACATCTGACACTCAATTCCGTGCTCCTGCACAATAGCACGCAGATAGTTCTGCCCCAGCGTATTGAGCTGCAGGATAAGCCTGGCGGTTTTGACATCGCCGATGTAGTCCTTGGCGCCGATATCGTGCGGCACATCAATGGCAAAACCCGCATTGCGCCCGGCAGGGCCATAGCCCACTTCCTGCGCTTCAATCAGTACAATTTCATCGTCAGGAAAGTGGATCGCCATCTGGCGGGCGGCTGCCAGCCCGGTTAACCCGGCTCCCACAATGGCCCAGCGAGCGTGTTTTTGCCCCACGTGAGCAGGCCGTGGGGGGCGAGATGGGCTGGTGTGATACCACCCTGGCAGGGCGTCATCAGCAGGGAGAGAAGTGATCTTTTGCACGCTGTTTACTCCGGTTCGCTGTTATTTTTCTTTTGCGCTTAGCAGGTCAGTAAGCGCGGTATGAACTCATGTTATCCATGTCGAAATAATGAATACGTGATGAATATCTCATGTATACAACAAGTATAAAAATAGTTAAATCCAGGTTAATTTTGACGTAGAAAAGCCCCGAGCGAGTAACGCTCAGGGCGGGTTACGATTTGAAAGTAGCCCCCAAGCGAATGCCTGGGAGCACGCCATCAGGTGGGGTTATTCAGGTGACTGGATGCGCTCATCGGCCTTAAGTCCCTGCGGCGCAATAAAGATCTCCATGTTTTCCCGGGAGAGTTCCCAGTGTTCGAACACCAGATCCACTACCGCCTGCTCATCGTGCGCTTCCAGTGCGACGATAAACGCATCGTGATGATCGGCAGCCAGTTGTAAACGCCGCTCCATGTCATCATTACGTGGACGGAAAAAGGTGTGACCGATACGACAATGATCGATCAGCAAGCGTCCGAGGCTCGGTTGCAAATAGGGGTTAGCCGCCATTTCCCCCATGATCTCGTGAAAGCGGTTGTTCTCCAGAGCCAACGCTTCGACATCATGGCTCTGAACCGCTTTGCGAAAGCGCTTTTGAGTTTCTTTTAGCGCCTTCAACTGCGCGGGTTTGTAGTGCTGAGCTGCAAGGCGCCCGGTGGCCGCATAGATCATCGGTGCCACCAGGAAAAAGTTGCGCAGCGTGGCATGGCTCATGGGAATCACGCGTACGCCACGCTTTTCAACGATCTCGAGATACCCTTCACCTGCCAGGCGCTGAAACACTTCGCGCACCGGTGTCCGTGACAGGCCGTACTGAGCGGTCAGACTGGCTTCATCCAGCAGCTCATCCGGGTCGAGTTCCATCGTTAAGATAAGCCGCTTGAGATCCTCGTACAGCGCTGTCTTACCCGTTCTCATTACCGCCTCCTGAAAATCGACCCGTGATGCTTAACTATGATGCTGCTTAACCTACAGATAAAGGTAAGCTACGGCAAAATTTATCCGCAACGGCGATCACGTTCTGTGCATTTTACTGGCTGTCCGGTAAATCAGCATCAGAACCGGTTCCGGGTCCCGATCGGGCGAATGACGCAGGATCTCCCCACGCAGCCAGACAATTTCACTGTCGGCGCACTGATGGAAAGATCCCATCTCCCGAGCATTCTTTAGCCATTTAATAATAAAGGAATTTTTTTGCCGGTTGGAGGTAATGCGTCCCAGCTTCTTCGACAGCCCCACCGCCACCAGAAGACAGAAATAGAAATGGATTCTGTCTTCCAGGCCGCGAAGCACGGCTTCAGGCGTCGTCTTCAGCAACATCAACCCAGATGGTCTTCAGCTCGGTGTACTGGTCAAGCGCAAACACTGATTTATCGCGACCGCCAAAACCGGACTGCCTGTAGCCGCCAAACGGCGTGGTTGCGTCCCCCTCTCCGAAGCAGTTCACGGTCACTGTTCCGGCGCGAATAGCGCGAGAAACGCGGATGGCGCGATTAAGCTTGCCGGTATAAACCGACGCCGCCAGGCCGTATGGGGTGTCGTTGGCCAGCGTGATGGCCTCGCCTTCGGTTTTAAACGTGGTGACGCACAGCACCGGGCCGAAAATCTCCTCCCGGAACAGCGCGCTTTCCGGCGTCACACCATCGATGATGGTCGGCTGCACGTAAGCCCCCTGCTTCGTGTTACCTCCGTGCAGAATAGGTAACCCTTCCTGGCGCGCGATATCAAGATAGCGGCTCACCTTACTAAAGTGCTCAGGAGAGATCATCGCACCCAGCCGATTGCGCGGATCGAACGGGTTACCCATCGTCCAGTTACCGATTTGCTTCGCCATTTCCGCCAACAGCGCCTCCTTCACATCTTCCTGCACCAGCAGGCGCGAGGTCGCGGAGCAGTTCTCGCCCATGTTCCAGAACGCACCGTTAAGCACATGTCCGGCAACCGCAGCGATATCGTCGGCATCGTTAAACACCAGCGCCGGGTTTTTGCCGCCGCACTCCAGCACGACCTTTTTGAGATTGGATTCCGCCGCATAGTGCAGGAAGCGACGTCCGGTGGCGGTGGAGCCGGTAAAGCTCACCATATCAATATCCGGATGCAAACCAATCGGCTCGCCGACTTCTTTTCCGGTACCGGTCACAATATTCAATACCCCCGCAGGAACGCCCGCTTCAAACGCCAGTTCAGCCACGCGCAGCGACGTCAGAGACGTTTGTTCAGCCGGTTTCACCACCACCGAACACCCTGCCGCCAATGCCGGGCCAATTTTCCAAGCGAGCATCAGCAGCGGGAAATTCCACGGCAGAACGCAGCCCACCACGCCAATCGGTTCACGCACTATCAGCGCCATCGCATTATTGCCTACCGGCGCCGTGTGGTCGTAAAGCTTGTCGATGGCTTCCGCATGCCACTTCAGCACATGGATAGTCTCAGGTACGTCCACCGCCAGACACTCGCTGACCGGCTTACCGCTGTCGAGGCTTTCCAGCACAGCCAGCGATGCGAGCTGCTGTTCCATCAGCGCCGCCAGTTTTAGCAGCACCGCCTTGCGTTCGCCCGGAGCCAATTTGCTCCAGCTTCCGGCCTCAAAGGCTGTGCGAGCCGTGCTCACCGCCGCGTTAACGTCGGATTCATCGCAGGCAGCAAGATTTACGATGGCTTCACCGGTCGCCGGGTTGTACGTCGTCAAGGTTTTACCGGAACGCGCCGGGGCGAAACGGCCATTGATAAACGCCTTGTCCGGAAGCGTAAGTTCATGCGCCAAGCGCGTTACATCGTTGAGTGTCTGAAGCTGTTTCATTTCGCCCCCTTACGCCGCCGTGGCCGCAGCCACGTTGCGTTTCACCCCGGCAATCACCGCTTTCAGCTGTGCTTTCTCTTCTTCGTCCAGACTTTGCAGCGGCGCACGCACCTGGCCCGAGGTCAGACCGTTCAACTCGCAGCCATAGCGGATGGACTGCACAAACTTTCCGCCGTCGAGGAAGTTCATCAGCGGCATCATGGCGGCCATAATTTTGCGGCCTTTCGCGAAGTCCTTTTCCACTACGCAAGCCTCATACAGCGCCACATGTTCACGCGGAATAAAGTTAGAACCGGCGCACACCCAGCTGCGTGCTCCCCAAGCAAAGAACTCCAGCGCCTGATCGTCCCAGCCGCAGGAGAGCGCAATGTTCGGAAATTTACAGGCCAGCAGATGCAGATTATTGAAATCGCCCGAGCTTTCTTTAATGGCGACCACGTTGGACGAGCGGCTTACCTCGCGGAAGTAGGTTTCACCCATGGTGATCCCCATACGGCCTGGGTAGTTGTAGAGCATGATCGGCAACTGCGCGGCTTTATCCACTGTTAGCGCGTGATGGGCATTTTCCTGCTCTGTAGGCAGTGCGTACGGCGGCGAGGTCACCAGAATAGCGTCGGCTTTAATCTCGCGCGCATGCTTCGCGTAGTCCACCGCATCTTCGGTACGGATTGCCCCGGTTCCAACAATCAGCGGCAGACGGTTGCCAATGACTTGACGCGCATGCTCGGCCAGCGCCTTACGCTCTTCGGCGCTCTGGGCATAGTATTCGCCGGTTGAACCGCCAATGATGATGCCGTGAACTCGAGCTTCAATCAGGGATTCCAGCACATCCGCAAAGCGGGCGAAATCAATACTGCCATCGGCCGCGTAAGGGGTAATTGCCGGGGTGTAGATACCTTCAAATGTCAACACGATAACCTCCAGGGGGGGATTCACGACCGCGATGGTCTGTTCAGCAGCTCGAGGCTGCGTTTGTTAAGAATTTGCACACAGATGTGAAAGGGGTCAATGAACGAATATTTTTTGTATACATTAAAAATACAACGTAAATACCGATGAGTAGTAAAATCCTACACCGATGTTATTTTTAATCATTAATAATCAATAAATTAAAAATTAAATTTTGATGTAGTAATTTTATACATGATTTCAGATAACGATCACATTCCGGAATTTTTGCCTCCAGAGACATATTTACAGCACCAATACGGAGGCATAGCTTTAAGTCTGGATTTAACCAGAATTTAACAGCAAGCCGGTTCGGTTGTGATGGAAATGTAAATAGAGGTACAGGGTATGCCCCAGAAAAAAGCGACGCTCATCGGACTGATAGCCATCCTGCTGTGGAGCGCAATCGTTGGGTTGATTAAAAGCGTGAGCGAAGGTTTTGGCCCGGTGGGCGGTGCGGCGCTGATCTACACCTGTAGCGCAGTCCTGCTGTTATTCACCGTTGGCTTCCCGAAATTGCGGCTGTTTCCACCGAGCTATCTGATCCTCGGCAGCATCCTGTTTGTCTGTTATGAACTCTGTCTGTCGCTGTCGCTGGGCTTCACCCATTCCGGCCGTCAGGCCATTGAGGTCGGGATGGTGAACTATCTCTGGCCGAGTATGACCATATTACTGTCGGTTATCGTGAACCGACAAAAGACCAACCCGCTGATTATTCCGGGCGTCATTTTAGCCGTCGCCGGAATTTGCCGGGTATTAGGAGGCGAACAGGGTTTCTCTTTCACTGAGATGACCCATAACGTAATGGAAAATCCGCTCAGTTATGGCCTGGCATTTAGTGGCGCCATTATTTGGGCAATATATTGCGTGGTCACCAAAATCATCGCCAATGGCAATAACGGCATTACCCTGTTCTTTATTTTGACCGCACTGACGTTATGGGGGAAATACCTCACTTCCCCGCAACCAGAATTTATTCTCTCCTGGCATACATGGATAAGTTTATTGCTGGCCGCCATCGCCATGGGGTTTGGTTATGCCGCCTGGAACGTCGGCATTCTACACGGCAATGTGACAGTGCTGGCGGCCGCTTCGTACTTTATCCCGATTATCTCGGCGGTACTGGCTGCGGTTATGTTGAAGTCACACCTGAACATCGCGTTCTGGCAAGGCACTGCCATGGTGAGCCTGGGCTCGCTGCTCTGCTGGTGGTCTACCCGCAGTTCTGCGCCGAAAGCCTTACCTGTAATAAAAGAAAGTAAGTAAGGCCCTAATAATAAAAAACATCTTACCCGACCATCCTGCACCGGAGGAGTATTTATAATGAACGACCAAAATTAACAGAAAAAATATTCATTACGTTCGATTTAACAATATTACCTGACCTACATTTAAACCGCGATCGTCGGATTAGCGGCAATGGCTTCGTGTACCCGTTGCAGGCCGTTAATCCGACGACATCGGGGAAAGACAGGAGTTACCATGTCAAATACCATTTCTGTAGAAGACGTTCCCCTTAACCGCTTTCACCGGTTGCTGACCGTGCGTTCGGGAGGTGGATCCTTTGTCGATGGCTACGTGCTCAGTATTATCGGCATCGCCATGATGAAAGTCTCACCTGCACTAGGTCTGAGCGCATTCTGGGAAGGATTGATTGCCGCCTCGGCGCTGATCGGTATCTTCTTCGGTGGTTTTATCGGCGGTGCGCTGACTGACCGTCTTGGCCGCCGCGTACTCTATTTCGTTGGGCCGACGCTGTTTGTCGTCTGCTCTCTGGCGCAATACTGGGTGCAAAGCGGTGAAGTGCTGTTTGCGCTGCGCTTTATGAATGGCGTTGCCGTCGGGATTGAATACCCGGTCGCGACCGCTTTCCTGGTGGAATTTCTGCCGAAGAAAAACCGCGGCCCCTGCCTCGCGACGCTGACCATCCTCTGGTTCGCAGGCGCAGCCGTGGCGTACCTGGCCGGCGAAGCCATTCTTAATTTTGGTGGACCTGACGCCTGGCGCCTGACGCTGGCGAGTACGGCCGTCATTGGCGCTCTGCTGTTCATCGTGCGTCTGGGCACCCCGGAATCCCCGCGCTGGCTGTTAAGTAAAGGCCGTCATGCCGAGGCAGAAGCGATCATCCGCCGCGTTTACGGCCCTGAGTTTGGTCTAGATAACTTACCGGTACAGGCTGAAGGCAAAAACCTTTCTTTTGCCAACCTGCTCCATTCCGGTTACGGCAAGCGCATGGCGTTTGTGGCGATTTTCTGGACCTGCTCCGTCATTCCGGTATTTGCCGTCTATGCCTTTGCCCCTAAGGTGCTGGATGCGCTGCACCTCAGGGGCAACTGGGCATCCTATGGATCCGTTGCCATTACCCTGCTGTTCGTGGTGGGCTGCGTCATCGCGACTCGCCTGATTAATGTCCTGGGACGCCGTAAGCTGCTGCTGCACAGTTTCCTGTGGTCAGGCCTTGCGCTGTTGCTGCTAGGCTTTCTGCGTGATGGTCCGTCTGCGGTGATCCTACTGATGTTCGGTCTGTACGCGCTGTTCATCGGAGGGGCGCAGGTGCTGCAGTTGGTCTATCCCAATGAGATCTTCCCGACTGAAATTCGCGCCGGTGCCGTAGGCGTAGGGACGTCGCTGTCGCGCATCGGTGCAGCGGTGGGCACCTGGCTGGTGCCGCTTTCGTTGCAGAATATTGGGATTGGTCCGACGATGTATATCGCTGCAGCGATCACCTTCTTTGGTCTGATAGTGTCGTGGTTTATGGCACCGGAAACCAATGCACGCAGTCTGGAAGACGCCTCCTCATTAGAGGAGGAACTTCCGCGTAACAAGGTTTCAATGCAGGGGGTCATGCCGAAACGACACTCTCTTTGATTCACCGGGGCTGCATAACTGCAGCCCTATTTACTCCTTCACCAACTTTTCCACTTCCCTGCGTCGCTTGCGGAACGAACTCGGTGTCTCACCGTATTGCTTACGAAACCACGAAATGAGATGCGACGCGTCCGAAAATCCGGTCGCGGTGGCAATTTCGTTAATACTGTTACTTGAATCGGCCATCAGCTTTCGCGCCTGCTCCAACCGCATACTGCGCCAGTAAACGGCTGCTGAGTGGCCAGTGCATTTGGTGAATATCAGATTGAGCTGACGAAAGGTCACACCCGCAAAATCCGCCACGTCGGCGAGCGGGATCGGTGAATCAAGGTGCTGTTTCATAAATTCAATTACCTTACTGACCCGTTCGTTCTCATACACATCCGGCGCATTAAGCGGGGCTTTCTGCTTCGCCTTTCCGGCAGGTTGTGGCGCGTCCATCAGTAGATATTTCAGTACCTTCTGCGAGCGTACCAGGCCGCAATGCTGACGGATCAGATCGGCCGCCAGGTCAATTGCCATGCCGCCCGGACAGGAGATAATCCCGCCGTCTTTAATATAGGTTTTGTCGATTACCGGAATGGCTTTTGGAAAACGAAGCCGAAACTCGTCGCGGGTAGTGAAGTGGATCGCACAGTGATGATTATCCAGCAGCCCGGCGTTACCGGCAACGAACGCTCCGCTGCACAGCGTAATGATTGGAATATTGCGGGCGTGCAGATCCCGCAGCGCCTGTAACAACCATTCTGGCGGGGTGCGAGTCTCTTCGAGCAATCCGCCAGCGACCACGAAATAGTCCCAGTCTCGGGAAAAATCGAGCTTCGCAGTCGGTGATACCGGCAAACCGCAGCTGGCAGTGACCGGCCGATCGTCGCAGGTCATCCACTCCCACTGGCAAAAAATCTGCCGGCTGGAGAAGGATTCATCCGCCGCAAAGCGCAGAGATTCCACCAGGCCGGCAACCGAAGCCAGCGTAAATTGCTTCATCAGCAAAAAACCCATTGTCAGGTCGGGTTTTGGCTCGATGTTTTTTTCATAGGCGTTCTTCATCAGACTCCTGCAATCCTCCAGCTTGTTCAGAAGACATTACGGATTGGCGATGTCCCGAGTATTTAGACCAACGGCGATCGGCTTCTCGGCGCTATTGCCCAACTTTTTACTGGTCGCATAACGTTTTCCACCAGTATGGCGTACTACCCTGTGCGGTGCATTAGGTGCATTAATGGACAATCACGGAGCGATAGCAGAGAGACAGCCAGGAGCCGAATGTGCAGATTTACACACATATTGCGAACGGTACAACCGTTGTATAGCAAAGTGATCCGTCTTGTGTGTGACTCCACCCGCGGACTTATGGTCTGCTGTATCGCGTAAGTCATCAGGAGATATCAGGACACTACCGATACCGCTGTATAGATCGCACCGGCGAGCGGTGCCGTTCGCTTTCCCGACATATACTTAAGGGAGGAATCGCAATGGAGGACGGTGAGATGAAGAAGATTACTCTCGTGTTTTTGATGCTGATGCTGAGCGGGTGCATCGGCGGCGGTGGCGGCCCGTCGAATGCGCCTCCGGCCTCGCCGAATGAGCCTTATACCTGCACCAAATCCAGCGCCAACAGCGACTGTTCGCAATCGGTGGAGCCGTCGATGTACTAGCCGCATTCGGCGGGCCGTCGCTTAACGGCCCGCCGCCTCAAGGCTGAACTAGGAGGAGTGTTCCTCTTCGTTGGCCTGATATCGCGTCGCCTGCTGCTTCATAAACACCACTTCCTGCGGGCTGGACAGGCTGACACGCTGCGCGCGCAGCAGCTTGAGGATGTTGAACAGCAGTTCGCTCTTGGTCGCGCCGACCATGCGCGGGCTCGGCACATAGCCGGTCACGCTCAGGATAATGCCGTCCGGCCCCAGTTGGCTGAAGCGCACGTAAGGCGCCGGCGTTTCCAGGATGTTTTCGTATTCGTGGTAAGCGTTAAGCAGAATATTGCGCACCTGCTCCGGATCAATGTCGGTCGGGAACGTCAGCGCGATGGTCACCACCCCTTGCGCGTTGCCCATGGTGGCGTTGCGCACGTTCTGCGAGATCAGCTGCGAGTTCGGTACGATCATGGTGGAGCGGTCGCTGAGCTGGATTTCGGTGGCGCGCACGTTGATGCGCCGTACGTCGCCTTCCACGCCGCCGATGCCGATCATATCCCCCACCTTCACCGGGCGCTCGGTCAGCAGGATCAGGCCGGAAATAAAGTTCTTCACGATCTCCTGCAAACCGAAACCGATGCCGACCGACAGGGCGCTGACGATCCACGCCAGGTTGCTCCACTGGATGCCCAGCGCCGCCAGGGTGATCAGTATCACCAGCACATAGCCGATATTGCTGAACAGCGTCACCAGCGAGGCGCGGATACCGACGTCCGAGATGGTTTTCGGCAGCAGTTCAGATCCCAGCCAGCGCCGCACCGCGCGCAGAATATAGATGCCGATCGCCAGGCAGATCACGGCGTTGAGCAGGTTGCCGGGCACGATGTTGAAACGCTGCAAGCCTTCACCGGTCAGGATGGAGACGATTTTCTCCATCAGCGAGCCCGGCGTGGTGCTGCCGAACGAGCCGTTGAACAGCGAGACAATCATCAACAGCAACAGCGAACATTTGGCCAGCGCGGTGGTGATGATCGCCATCTGCTCCAAATGGCGATCCTTAAAGCTGAGCGTTTTCTTCAGCATCTTGCCGCTGACGGTCTGCGGCGAAAACAGCGCGGCGCACAAATCGGTGGCGAACAGCACCATAAAATAGAACGCCATCAGCACCAGCACCACCCAGATCAGTTGGTAGGTCAGGAAGCGGGCGAAGGCGATGTAGCCGATAAGCAGGGAAAACAGGATCACCACCGAACAGACCAGGGTGACGAGGTGCACCAGCCCGCTGACCAGCGTGCGTTTTTCCAGGTGCGCGCCCTGCTGTTCCAGCCGGCGCCGAATGCGCTGGCCGCGCAGCGGCGCCGCCAGCAGCACCATGCCGATCAGCCCCGCCACCAGGCCGTTGCCGAAGATAGTGGTGGCCAATGAGGCGCTGACGACGTTGTTGATCAGCTCCACGGTGCCGAACGCCAACGCCAGGCCGGCCAGCAGCGGCGAGAAGTAACGCAGCCCGGCGGCCACCTCGTTATCCATGGAAGCCAAGCGCCACGACGGGCGATTCAGCGACAGCGCCGCACGCCCCAGCCCGGCGATCAGCGCGCAGAAAATCCCCAGACGGTTGAAGCCTTCGGCGAAGTCCTCCAGCATCACCGGCAGCGGCTGCACGCGAACAAAGACGTAATACAACAGGTTCAGCGCGATAGAGGTGGTGATCACCGTCACCACCACGGTGACGAGCGCCATAAAGCTGCGGCGCAGACGCCCGTCCGGCAGGAAACGGATGCTGACCCAGGCGAGGAAACGCTCGGAGAAATAGCGCCCCCAGGACCAGACAATCACCGCCAGCGCCAACAACGCCAGCGTGCCGTAACGCCACTCGTCCTGCCAACTGGCATCCCAGGCCGCTTTCATCTCGGCGTTGAACTGATCCAGCCGCTGCACGTCATTTTCGGACGGCTGCAGCACCGGCGCCCAGAATTTGATGCCCAGAATGCTGCCGGTATTCAGCGCCAGCTGGGTTTTAAACGCCACCCGGCGCAGATCGCCGATCTGTTGCCCGAGCTCGAAGGCGCTGGTCTTGATGGCCTGAGCGCGTTTTACCGCATCGTCCAGCTGTTTCTTGCTGTTGTTCAGCGCGTTGCGCTGCTGGGCCACCGCCGGGGTTTCCGGCAGCGCGCCGGCCGCCGGGGCCGGCCCCAGGACGTCCAGCTGCGCTTTCAGTTTGTCCTGCTCGGGCTGCAGATCGGTGGCGAGCTTTTCCATGCTGGCGACCAGATCGTCGGTCGCCAGCCGCAGTTTGCTGAGCTGGTTATCGGTGGTCGCTTTGGAAACCAGCTGCTTCATGCTGTCCAACTGCCTTTGCGCGGCTTTCAGCTGCGTAGCGGGATCGGGCGCGCTTTCGGCGGCGGGATCATCCTGGGCGGCGGCGACGGCGCCGAACGGCGTCAGTTGCAAACCAAACAGCAATAATAACAACAGCAGGAACGGGCGAGGCTTTAACATAAATTCAGTGCTCAGCATCATTATCTGATAGACAGACGAACAGGCGGCGGATGAACCGTCGCTTAACCATAAACGCTAATTATAATAGCTGCTTAATGTCGGCCGAAATACAGTAATTATTCCCATTGTGTGCCACGCGCGCGCGCCCTCCTTAGCCTGCTGATTATTCAGGCGCTTTTACACTGGCGATACGGCACAAGGCGCTCTATACTCCAGCCACCGATTAACCTGCAACCAATAAAAGGAGACTTACTATGCTGACGTGTGAATTGTTTTTTCACTCACACTTCTTTGGTAATCGTCGCCGCTCAAGCATTACCGGTATCGTGCTGCGATAACCCAGCTTGAGCGAAGCTTACTAAAATCCGAGATCTTCCCTCCGGCTTACCGGGTTGTCGTCAGCGATGTTTGACGATAGGCATTGTCATGCCTGTAACTCTTGAGTAAGCAATGAGCACACTACTGTCTGCACAATCTGTCGGTTACGACAACGCGTTCGGCGTCCTGCTGAGCGAGATTTACTTCACCCTGAAAAAAGGCGATCGCATCGGTTTGATCGGCGACAACGGCTGCGGCAAAAGCACCCTGCTGCAACTGCTCAGCGGCGCCCTGCCCATCCACAGCGGAATGGTGACATTGTCACAACAGTGCCTGATGGCGCGCATCGAACAACACCTGCCGCCCGAGCTGCACGCCAGCACTCTGCTGGATGCGGTGTTGGCGCGGCTTCCGGCGAGCCAACACCTCAGCGAACGCTGGCGCTGTGAAGCGCTGCTCGCCGAGCTGGGGTTTGAACCGGCGAGCTGGACGTTGACCGCCGGCACCCTCAGCGGCGGCCAGCACACCCGCCTGCTGCTGGCGCGCGCGCTGATCCGTCAGCCCGATCTGCTGCTGCTCGACGAGCCCAGCAACCACCTGGATCTGCCCACGCTGCTGTGGCTGGAGCAGTTCTTGCGCAGCTGGAACGGCAGCTTCGTGCTGGTGTCGCACGATCGCTATCTGCTCGATCAGGTGACCAACTGTACCTGGATCCTGCGCGACAAAACGCTGCAATTTTTCCGCTTGCCCTGCTCCGCCGCGCGTCAGGCGCTGGCGGAACAGGACGCTGCGGACGAGCACCGCCGTCGGGCCGAGCAAAAAGAGATAGACCGGGTGGAAAAAAGCGCCAAACGTCTGGCGACCTGGGGCAAGGTCTATGACAACGAAGATCTGGCGCGCAAAGCCAAGCAAATGGAAAAGCGCGTCGATCGGTTGAAGGAAGAACAGACCACCCTGACCGCCGGCAGCCCGTGGCGGCTGCGACTGCAGGGAGAGGCGCTGGACGCCGATCGCCTGCTGGCGCTGCCGCAATGGGCCGTGCGCCCGGCGCCGGAGGCGCCGGTGCTGTTCAGCCTGGCACATCTGCGGGTGAAAAGCGGCGATCGCATCGCCATCGTCGGGCGCAACGGTTGCGGCAAATCGTCGCTGCTGCGCTTGCTGTGGCAGGCGTATCAGCAGCCCACGGAACGCCCGGCGCTCTTCCACCCGCGCGTGCGCATCGGCTATTACGATCAGAGCCTGCAACAGCTGCGCGATGAAGACACGTTGAGCGAAGCGCTGGCGCAGTTTGCGCCGCTGACCGAGGAACAGCGGAAAATGGCGCTGATCGGCGCCGGGTTCCCTTACCTGCGCCATCATCAGCAGATCCGTTCGCTCAGCGGCGGCGAGCGTTCGCGGCTGCTGTTCGTCGGCCTGACGCTGGCCAACCATTCGCTGCTGCTGCTGGACGAGCCCACCAACCACCTGGATATGGCGGGCAAAGAAGAGTTGGCGGAAACGCTGCGCCAGTTCGCCGGCGCCGTCATGTTGGTCACCCATGACCGGATGCTGATCGAACAGAGCTGCAACCGCTTTTGGCTGATCGACCAGCAAAAACTGGAGGAGTGGCACGATCTGGCGCCGGTGTATCAGCGCCTGGCGGGCGAAACGCCGGCGCTGCCGACGGCGGGCAAGGCCACCGCAGACGGCCCGACGCCGCACGAACGACTGGAAGACGAAGAAGCGCTGTTAGCCGCGCTGTTGGCCCTCGAAAGCAAACTGGAGGACGACCTGGCGCGCAAGCCCAAGCACCAGAAACCGGCGCTGCAGGCGCGCTGGCGCCGCGAGATTGCCGACATCACCGCCCGGTTGAATCTGGGCTAACCCCACAGGCCGCCGAACGGCGGCCTGTTTATTGATGTATTGATGGAAAGCCGCTTGTCGCTTTCCCTTGGTTCGCACGGCATCCCGATTGCTGGTCACTGTCGGCCAGCCAGGATAATCCGCGCGGGCGGCGATACCGGCCGTGGCTTTGCGTATGCAGCAAAGCGCCAGGATCACGTTCTCTTTGGTTATTCGGTAATGGCAGGCGGCGAATATCGCCAGGCTAAAAGAAACGCGGTGATAGCCGCTTCGGCCATCTGTTGCAACTGTTCCGGCGTCGGCCACTGGTCGGATAACAGAGCCGCCGGCAACGGATACCCCATCACCGCGCCCAGAAATGCCATAGCCTGAGGCTGCGCATCAGCAAATTGGACTTGCCCATGTTGCCGCGCCTGTTCCAACATTTTCACAAATGCCTGCAGCACCCGTCCGGCATTGCGTTCACGCAACGTGGCGTACAACTCAGGTTTCTGCAACAGCAGTTGCACCATCAGCCGCTGAAAATGCACGTTATCAACGCTGAAAAAATGCGCCTGCACCACCGAAGCGAAACGCGCCAGCACCTGCGGTAAATCCATACTCTCCTGAGCCAAAATGGCGGCGATCGGCGGCTGCATCTTCTCGATAAGATGGTTGAACGTCTCCAGCACCAGGGCGTCTTTGCTCGGGAAGTGATTATATAAGGTTTGACGGGTGGTTCCCGCCTCGTTGGCTATCTCGTCCAACGAGATATCCAAGCCCTGCTGCAAAAACAGAACGCAGGCGGTTTCCAGTATCCGTGGCCTGGCCTTCATCGGCCGTCCCGGTTGGCGGTTGATCATGCTCTCTCTCCAGCCCAGAGGCTCATTTTCGCGCCTTAAGTCGTGCCAACCCTTGTTTGGTCAGAACAAAAAACAACGGTACGAACAATAATGTCAGCAGTGTGCCAGAAATCATGCCGCCGATCACCGCAATCCCGATTTCGCGCCGGCTGGCGGCCCCGGCACCGACAGAAAGCGCCAGGGGGATCACACCCGCGACAAACGCCAATGAGGTCATCACGATGGGCCGCAGACGCATTCGCGCCCCTTCCAGGGTCGCCTGCAACAAAGCGGATCCCGCTTTGAGCCGTGTTTCAACAAACTCGACGATCAGGATAGCGTTTTTCGCCGACAGGCCAATCGTCGTCAACATTCCCACCTGGAAGTAAATATCGTTTTCATACCCCGCAAGGCGCGCGGCGACAACGGCTCCGATAATCCCGAGGGGAATGATCAACATCACGGACAATGGGATAGACCAACTCTCGTACAGCGCGGCCAGGCAGAGGAAAATGAACAACACCGAAGCCAGATACACCAGCAATGTTTGCCCGGCGGCCAATTGCTCCTGATATGAGAGCCCGCTCCACTCAAGGCGGTAGCCGTCTACACCGCCGATGATGCTCTGCATACGCGCCATCGCGGTGCCGGAGCTTTCGCCCTCGGCTGCCGTCCCCTGTAACTGCGTGGCCGACAGCCCGTTAAAGCGCTGCAGCATTTGTGGCCCTGAGAGCCAACGCGTAGTCGCGAAGCTGGCAAAGGATGCCATGCTGCCGCTTTCACCACGTACGAACCAATTATCGATATCATCCGGCGCCGATCGCCAGGCCGCGTCCCCCTGCATGTAGACCCGCTTTACGCGGCCGCGATCGATAAAATCGTTAATATAAGCGCCCCCCCAGGCGGCAGAAAGCGTGTTGGTGATGTCAGCCTGCTGCAGCCCTTGTGCGCTGGCCTTTTGCTGATCGATATCGACCTGCAATTGTGCTTTATCTTCGAGGCCATTGATGCGTACCGCCGTTAACAACGGATCTTCGGCAGCGGCGGCGATCACTTGCCTCTGCGCAGCTTGCAGCGCGTCATGCCCAACGCCGTTTTGATCCTGTAACCACAGTTCAAATCCACTGGACTGCCCCAATCCGCGCACCGCCGGCGGCGACAACACATTGATCTGCGCGTCGCGATAGCTTTTGAAATGGCGATTGGCGCGGCTAATAATCGCCAGCGCGTTATTCTCATTACCGCTGCGCAGCGACCAATGTTTAAGTTCGGCAAACGCCATGCCGACATTCTGACCACTGCCGGCGTTATTGCGCCCGACAACCATGAAGATCACATTCAGGTTGTCCCGCTCGGCGGTCATGAAATAGTCGGCGATAGCGTCAGCAGTCTGTTGCGTTCTGGCCATCGGGGCGCCTGGCGGCAGAGAAAACTGGACCATTACCGAGCCCTGATCCTCGACGGGGAGAAAACCGGTAGGCATCCGCAGATATTGCCAGATCATGAAACCGACCAGCAGCAGCGCCAGCATGCAAAAACGCCCTTTGCGCGCCATCACATGGTTCAATCCCAACCCATAACGCCGCTGTCCGTATTCCACCAGGCGGTTAAAGCCGCGAAAAAAGCGGCTGCGCGGCCGCTGCACCGACGGTTTTAGCAAACCGGCGCACAATGCCGGCGTCAAGGTCAACGCCACCAACACCGACAGCACCATCGCAGCGACGAGCGTGATGGAAAACTGTCGGTAGATTATGCCGGTTGAACCGCCGAAAAATGCCATCGGAACAAATACGGCCGAAAGTACCAGCGCGATGCCGATCAGCGCACCATTGATCTCCCGCATCGAATGCAACGTCGCCTCGCGCGGCGGCAATTGCGCTTCCTCCATCACGCGCTCAACGTTCTCAACCACCACTATCGCGTCATCCACCAACAGGCCGATCGCGAGCACCATGGCGAACAGTGTCAAGGTGTTTACGCTGTAACCCAACAGCGCCAAAATGCCGAAAGTGCCGAGCAGCACTACGGGTACCGTAATGGCGGGGATCAATGTGGCGCGCCAATTTTGCAAAAACAGATACATCACCACAATCACTAGCGCGATCGCTTCCAACAAGGTTTGCACGACGCCTTCAATGGACACCAGTACGAACGGCGTGCTGTCACGCGGATAAGCCACCTGCAGCCCCGGCGGAAACTGCGGCGCCATGCGCTCCACTTCAGCCCGCACCCGTTCAGCAACCTCCAGCGCATTGGCGCCGGAAGCCAGTTGAATCGATATGCCGGCCGCTGGGTACCCGTTGAGGCGCGTTTGGTTTTGATAGTTTTCCGCACCGATCTCCACGCGCGCAACATCGCGCAAATACACCGCCGAACCGTCGGTATTGGTGCGCAGAATAATATTCTCAAACTGCTCCGGCGTTTCCAGCCGCGATTGCGTGGTCACGGTCGCGTTCAACGCCTGGCCATCCATCGTAGGCAATGCGCCGATCTCACCGCTGGTGACCTGGGCATTTTGCGCTTCTATCGCGGCTTGCACGTCAGATGGCATCAGGCCATAACCGCTCAACTTGATCGGATTGAGCCAAACGCGCATCGCATATTGAGCGCCAAATACCGTCGTCTCCCCGACGCCATCCACCCGGCTCAGCGGATCTTGCAGCGAACTGACCAGAAAATCATTGATATCAACGCTGTCCATGCGGCCTTGCGTGTCGTACAGGGCGACTACCATTAGGCTATCGCCCTGCGATTTTGTCACCGTTATCCCTTGCTGCTGCACTTCTTGCGGCAATCGCGACGTTGCCTGATTGACCGCATTTTGCACTTGAACCTGAGCAATGTCCGGGTCGGTTTGTTGTTCGAAGCTAAGGCTGATGCGAGCCTGACCCGCCGAACTGCTGGTTGATGAGAAATACAACAGGCCATCGATCCCTTTAATTTGCTGTTCGATAATCTGAGTTACGCTGTCCTCTACCGTTTTGGCCGAAGCGCCGGGGTAATTGGCGGTCACCGTGACGCCGGGTGGGGCGATGTCGGGATATTGCTCAACCGGCAATGTCCAGAGCGCCAGTGCGCCCGCCGCCATAATGCAGATGGCCAGCACGGCCGCAAATACCGGTCGAAAGACGAAAAAATGCGCTAGCATGCCTGACTCCTCTGATTATCTCGCTTACGGATGCTTTGATGATGCATCTAATGACGCCAATTACTTTACAGTAAAGTAAATAAATTAAATCAAATCTGAAATCAAGCAGGAATCAACACCGTATTGTCATCTGACTATGGCACCCTGCACGCTAAACTTTGTTCGGAACATTGCCGCCATGACTTCACTTTCCCCACGGGACATCGAGGCGCGCTACCGCTTCGCGCGTGAGATCGCCCGCGCCGCCGCCGATCTCGCCTTCAGCTTTTATCAACGGCGGCAAAGCCTGGCTGTCGACTTCAAACAGGGGCTGCAGGACGTGGTCAGCGAGGCCGATCGCCGCGTCGAAGCGCTGATCCGCCGCATGATCAGCCGCCGTTTTCCCCAGGATGGGTTTCTCGGCGAGGAAAGCGGCAGCGCCGGCGAGAATGCCGCCTGCATTTGGGTCGTCGATCCGATTGACGGCACCGCCTGCTTCCTGAACGGATTGCATACCTGGTGTATCGCGATAGGCGTGGTGATCGACGGCGAGCCGACGATAGGCGTGGTCTACGATCCCAACCACCGCGAGATGTTCCGCGCCTGTCGCGGCGGCGGCGCCTTTCTCAATGGGGAGCCGATCGCTGTGCATGCCGGGCGCAGCGTCGCGGATGGCGTGATGGGCGTCGGGATTTCCCCGCGCGCCTCGGCGGCGGAATTCAGCGGCTTTCTCTGTCGCCTGCTGCAGGCGGGAGGGATGTTTGTGCGCAGCGGCTCCGGCGCGTTGATGACCGCCCAGGTGGCCGCCGGGCGGCTGCTGGGCTATTACGAACCGCACATGAACGCCTGGGACAGCCTGCCTGGGTGGGTGCTGACGCGCGAAGCCGGAGGCGTGGCGAATGACTTTATGCACAACGACGGGCTGCGGCGCGGCAACCCGCTGCTGCTGGCCAACGCGGCGCTCTACCCGCAGTTGGCCGAGCTGATTCATATGCCGGGCTTGATCGGCTCGACGTGCCCTATCGCGCGCGTGATGGCCGGATAAAGCGCGCGCAGCCGGCGCTCGACCCGATCGACCGCATCGTGCGCGGCGGCGATGGTGACCGCCGGCGACACCCGGCAGTGGAAGTTGACAATGATGCCGCCGTCGCTCTTGCGTGCACGCACGTTGTGTACGTCCTGCACGCTCTCTCCCTGCTCCAGCGCCGACTGCAGGATCCGCCGAATATCGGCCAGCTCCGTCGCATCGACATCCTCGCTGGTCAGCCAGTGCGGCGTCTGCGGCTCCAGGTGCGTCTCTATCTCGGTGTCCTCACCGATCGCCTGGCGCAGGATCCCCTCTATCTCCGTGGCGATGTCATGCGCCTGCGCCACGCTGGCGTTGGCCGGCACCGCCAAATCCATGCCGATCGCCATGCGCGTCGGCAGCTGCTGCAAGGTCACATTCTGTACCTGCGCGCCGTGGTTGGCGGCGATCGCCCGAATGCGCGTCGCCATGTCTTCATCGCTGCGGGTCTGCGGCACCGCGATGACGGTGAATTCCGCCCTGGCGTAGTGCTCCCGCAGTCGCTCGACGATCTCTCGCTTCAGCGCGTCGATGCGCTCCAGCGACAAGGTGCGGCACACCGCCACCGTGATCTCGACGAACAGCACCGCGCCGGCATTGCGAATGCGCACGCTGTCGCAGGCCAGCACCGCCGGAAAACGCGCCAGCGTGGCGCGGATCGCCTCAGTAGCCCCGGCCGGCGCGGCATCCATCAGTGAATCGAAGGAGCGTTTACCCAGTTTGATCGCGGCGACAAAGATAAAGCCGGCGACGATCAGCGCGGCGATGGCGTCCGCGCGGCCAAAGCCCAGCAGCACAAACACCATGCCCAGCAGCACCACGCCGGACGAAAGCATGTCGGAGAAGAAATGCAGCGCATCCGCTTCCAGCGCCGCGCTGTCGGTCGCTTTGGCGACGCGGTTGAGCGCCCGCACGCGGAAGAAATCGACGCAGATGGAAATCAACAGCACCGCGATCACCACCGGCGCGGCGACGATCTCATGCGGCTGCCCGAGCAGGCTGCTGCCCGCCTCATAGACAATCCAACCGGCGGCGCCCAGCAACAGCAGCACCTCGAACAGCGCTGCAAGGTTTTCCACCTTGCCGTGGCCAAAGTGGTGATCGTCATCTGCGGGCTTATCGCTGATGCGCACCGCCAGCCAGGTGATGCTGGTGGCGATAAAATCGGTGAAAGAGTGGATCCCTTCGGATATCAGGCCAATACTGCCGGTAAAAATGCCGGCGACAAATTTGCCCGTGGCCAGTAACCCGCTGGCGATCATCGAGTTTCTGGCCACGGCCTGTTTTTCATTCTGCATTATGCTGCTCACATTCGGACGGTGATTTATTTTTTTATTTTAGAGGATAATTGCCAGACAACGGCGATCAGCAGCATACTGCCAGAGAATGTCAGCATGAGGCTAGTAAGAAAATTGGATTTCCCGGTGGAATAAAAATAAATCTCATTAACGCCCACCGAGATCATTAAAATGGCGTAGAGCAATCCCAGAATAAGAATCGTCATTATTATCAACTCCCGTATCAGGCCGCGCGTTCGGCGCGCCGCTAAAAATCCTCCCCATAATAAATAACGGTTACGGGGAGGATGCATCTAGGCGGATCTTTTGCGTTCATCAATCATCCCATTTGGTGCTCATATAGGCCGCCAACAGGCCCAGTGAGCTGATCATTGCCAGGAATCCCATAAAAATAGTCATGTTTCCCATTGTTTTTTCCTCAGGTTAAATGTTATCGATAAAATCCCCTCGCGTTAAATATCGGGGTTGGTCGGTATCCATATTTTTTAACGCCCTCCTCTTTTTTGTCACACTCCCGCCCTTTTTAGAGCGGGAACCGTTTAAATCCCCAAAACGTACTGGGCAATTTTGAAATAAATAATCAGGCCGGTGCCGTCGATAAAGGTGGCGATAAACGGCGCCGACACCACCGCCGGATCGATGCCGAGCCGTTTCAACAGCATCGGAATGATCGACGAGACAATCGCGCTCCACACGGTGATCGCCACCAGCGACAGGCTGACCACCAGCGTCACCTCCATGCCGACGCCCATGATCCAGGCGCGCACCCAGGCCGCCAGGCCGATGGTGACGGCGATCAGCAGCGAGGTCGTGACCTCTTTGCGGATCACCGCGCCAAGATTGCGCAGGCTGACCTCGCCCAGCGCCATGGCGCGCACCAGCGTCGAGGTGATCTGGGTGCCGCTGTTGCCGCCGGTGCCGATCAGCAGCGGGATAAAGAACGCCAGCGCGATCGCCGCTTCGAGTTGCTCTTCAAACGCCTTGAGCACGTTGCCGGTGTAAGCCTCGGCGACGAACAGCATCAGCAGCCACACCGAGCGTTTGCGCCACAGCACCCACGGGCTGGTCTCCAGATAAGGCTTGTCCAGCGGCAGGCTCGCGCCCTGGCGCTGCGCGTCTTCGGTGTTTTCAGCCTCGACCAACCGGGCGATCTCTCGCTCCCCCAGCACGCCGACCAGCGTGTTGTTCGCCACGACCGGCACCACGTCCAGGCCGCCCTTGCCGAGCAGATGCGCCACGTCGTTGCGATCGTCGTCGGGTGAAACCTGAAAATAGCTGTGATCCATCATTACGCCGACCGCTTTATCCTGCTCGTCGCACTGCAGCAGTTTTTTCACCGACAGCGTGCCGCGCAGATGATAATCGTCCGCGGTAATAAATACCCGGGTGGGAATTTCGTCCGTTTTAAGCTGTGAAAGTAAATATTCCCGGGCATGATTGACCGTCATCGTCGCGGGAACGGTAATAAAATCGGCGTTCATATAGCCGGCGACCGATGTCTCGTCGAGAGTTTCAGTCGTGCTCAGCGCCGGAGAAGAATAATGTTGATGTGACTTTATCATTTTGTCAGTCCCTATTTCTGTTTTGAACTTCAACAGCGAATCGCATAGGGGCGTAACCACAGAGGGGGAGTGCAGACTGCCTATCTCCGCGTCCAGGTTTTAGCACTATACAACGTATCCGAATTGTTGCTCGGAAGTTACCTTGGGCTGAACCTTAATCCGATAAAGCCTGTCTTAACCTTGGGCATCTCTCGATGTCGTCAGATCAGTAACCTGTGTTTGTATAGGAGCCTCGCCAAACGAGATACTGCATATAAACTACCGGCGCAGTATAGGCGGTGTTTTATCCGGCGGGAAGAAAAGATTGCCCGTCGTTTATGGAGTATTTAGGATAATTTTATTAAACGCGAATCTATAAAAACGGCTGATATAAATCAGCCGTTTTTTTATTTCTCAGTGCTCGAGAAGGTAGACGTTTTTATCGTACAAAGCGCCCTGGCGGGTAAAGTCGATCCCCTTTACGTAGGGTTTAATGAGCGTGGCGTTGGCCTCGTAGTACACCGGCGCCACCGGCGTATCGGCGGCCAGCACCGCCTCGGCCTGCTGGAAGTAGCGCTGCACCTGCTGCGGCGTCTGCGCCGCCGTCGCCTGGTGCAGAATGCGGTCATAGTCCGGGTTATGGTATTTGGCGCTGTTCTCGCTGCTGTCGGAACGGAACACGTTCAGGAAAGTAGACGGATCGTTATAGTCCGCCAGCCAGCGGGTAAAGGCCACGCCGTACTGCCCGCGGTTGATATTATCCAGCGTCACTTTACGCTCCTGGCTTTGCAAGCGGGCTTCTACCCCGAGGTTCTTTTTCCACATGGCGGCGGCGGCGATGACGATCTTCTTGATGGTGGCGTCGTTGCTGTACAGCACGGTAAAGCGCAGCGGATTCTCGGCGTTGAAACCGGCCTGCGCCAGCAATTGCTTCGCCTGGGCGTGCCGCTGTTCCGGCGTCCAGCCAGCCGCAGCGCCGGGCTGCAGGCTATAGCCGCCCGCCCCCGTTGGGGTAAAGGTCCAGGCCGGCTGTTGGCCGTATCCCAGCACCTTGCCGGCGATAATCTCTTTGTCGAGCGCCAGATTCAGCGCCTGGCGCACCCGCAGGTCGTTAAACGGCGCCTGGCGATTGTTGAAGGCGAAGTAACTGGTGGAGAGCAGCGGATAGGTCACCAGCTGTTGCTCGCCGAGCGTTTTTTTCAGCTGCTGATACAGCTCCGGCGGCGTGGTATACCCCAACTCAACCTCACCGGCGCGAAAACGCGCCACTTCCGGGAAGCCCTGTATCGGCAAGAACGTCACCTTGTTGAGCACGGTGTTGGCGTTGTCCCAATACTGTGGGTTACGCTCCACCACCACCTTTTCGTTCACCACCCACTGGCTGAGGCGGAATGCGCCGTTGCCGACAAAATGCGCCGGTTGAGTCCAGTTCTTGCCGTACCGCTCCACCACCTTGCGGTTAACCGGCAAGACCGGAAAATGCACCAGCTGCTTGAGCAGGTAGGAGTTGGGCTCCGACAGCGTCACCTGCAGGGTGTGCGCGTCCAGCGCCTTGACGCCCAGCTCGCTCGGCGGCTTGCTGCCGGCGTTGATCGCCGCGGCATTCAGCACGTAGGCCGAAGCCAGATAGCTGCCGTACGGCGAGGCGGTTTTCGGATCGGTGAGGCGCCGCCAGCTGTAGACGAAATCGTCGGCGGTCACCGGATCGCCGTTCGACCATTTGGCCTGCGGCCGCAGATGGAAAGTCCAGACGTTGCCCTGATGCTCCCATTTCTGCGCCAGCGCCGGGACCGCTTCGCCGTCTTTACCGACGCGCAGCAGCCCTTCGAAAAGATCGTTAAAGATGTAGAACTCCACATTGCTCTCGGCCAGGTTCGGATCCAGCGTCGCCGGTTCATACCCGTTGGCACGCACCAATTCCTGTACCGGCGCCAGTTTAGCGCCCGCCGGCACCTCGGCCGCCTGAGCGATCGCCATGTTAAAAGCCAGGAGGATTAAACCAGCCAAATTCTTGCCATTAAATGAATATTTCACGTCGATATCCCTGTTAAGTGTTTTATCGCGTTCAATATGCAATGAGGCAGTGGAATAAATTAAATCATTAATCGCTATGAGTCATAACCAAAAGCGGTGTTGAATTTCTTTCATTATCAAAGGAATATCCCTCACCGCGCTTTTCGCTTTCAAACACAATGTGCGTTGCCGTCCTCTACTTGATGTTCACAGTCGTGATACCAAACAGCGGCAGGCCTTTAACCGGCTCTGGGCCGGGTTCCCCCCACACCATTAAGGATTTACCGCTCGCCTGTGCCTGGATCGCCAGATTTACCAGCAACTTCGGATAGGGTTCATTAGTCGCTACCGACAGCGGAAACACGTTTTCGTATAATCCTCCATCGATCGCCATCTCCACATGCACGCAATCATTAGCTACATCGATGACCACGATAGGATTGGTATAAAACGGTCCATTAGACATAGGTACCTCTCTCACGATTTCTTATTGAATATGATTCGTCATTCGCGTTGACAGCCCGTGTTATTAATACCTGAACGAAACGCTGAAGAACGATATGAAAAGACTGAAGAAAAAGAACGCCAATCGATAACAAGACGTCAACATTGCAACAGCTTAATTGCCATTAAAGCGTTGACAAGGAACTGATGTAAGTTAAATGTAAATCCACACTTACCCGTCACCTCCATGAATACACTGAGAATATTTACAAAAAAAGATAATGACAAAACAATTCAATATAAATCAACGAGATGAAATATAATAATCACTTAATCCATATTAATTAATTGGTTACAAGAAAAGGTTAACACCAAAATAATAGACAGAAGAAATCAGTAGCATTTCAATTTAAAAATAACATTAAAAACCCCTCTTGATATCGCCATAACACCTAACTACCTTTAAATGGCTTCGAGATGCACATGAAGCTACCGCCGGTTATAAAACCAATAACTGGCGAATGATTGAATCAAAAATAATTACCGAAAGAGCAAACAGGAAATATAAAAACTTGCCGTGAGGATAGGATGCAACGGTCTGCTTGCCATACCGTTTTCCTTCGAGGGCAATGACTATTTCCATTCAGATGCAATTACCTGTCTGGTGATTAACCGGATTCAGCGTGATATGCATTTCAGACTGACTCAGCAAAAATCACAGGAGTTTACCTATGCCTTCATTGCAAGATATTACGCCTGAACAGGCTAACACATTGAATAAACAATCACGTGACGCCTATAACGCGGAAGTGCAGAGCCGACAGGCGCTGCTCAACCAACATCCGCAATTGAAACCGGCGTTCAACCAGCAAGTGCATCCGCAATCCTTGTGTGGATGCGGGTGCCAACAAAATATCTGCGGCTACTTCAGCTTCCAGGGTTGTGGATGCGGGTGTGGTTGCGCGCCACATGCGGAGACCGTGCAAATTTCCGCACAGCTCGCCAATATTGGTCCCAATGCCCCATCAAGCGGTACATCGGTGCGTTTTATCGGCCAGGCCACCGGCACCGGCTCAGACGGTAACATCAACATCCCGACAATCTATTTGCAAGGCACCGTGCCCGATGCCGAAAATCTGATCGGCGTTCCGTTAACCCTGCAATTGGCCATCAACCCCGGTTCGATCGTCCTGACGCTGCTGGAGAATGGTCGGGTGCTGACCTCTTTGGTTCATCCGCCGCAGTACGCAGGCAGCATCAACGGGCAATTCTTCGGCGTCGGCAACGGTGAGTTTGTGCCGGCGTGACAAGAAGCAAGCCTGACGGGCGGCCGCCTGCGATGGCAGGTTGGCCGCTCACTGTGAGATAACACGTCCCAATTCTATTCAGGCAATCAATATAGATTATTCCAGCCGAAACTTAACTTATCCTTAAGGCAATTCATTTTGTGAGCGATCGTCAAAAATAATTTAATACGAATCGTTTTCACTATCATTATTGATGTTCTTGGCTAAAATCGGCCTGCTTGCGCTTGCCAGGCGATATTCGTTTTCCTCATTCGAACGCTAAAAAGGATAACTGCATGAAGCTGCGTATTTCATCTCTCGGCCCCGTCGCCCTGCTCGCCTCCTCGATGATGCTGGCCTTCGGCGCTCAGGCGGCCTCCGCCGACCAGGGCATCGTCATTTACAACGCCCAGCATGAAAACCTGGTGAAATCCTGGGTCGATGGGTTTACCAAAGACACCGGCATCAAGGTCACGCTACGCAACGGCGGCGACAGCGAGCTGGGCAATCAGTTGGTGCAGGAAGGCAGCGCTTCGCCTGCCGACGTGTTCCTGACGGAAAACTCCCCGGCGATGGTGTTGGTGGATAACGCCAAGCTGTTCGCCCCGCTGGACGCCGCGACGCTGGCCCAGGTGGAACCGCAGTATCGCCCAAGCCACGGCCGCTGGACCGGCATCGCCGCCCGCTCGACCGTGTTCGTCTACAACCCGGCCAAACTGACCGACGCGCAGTTGCCGAAGTCGCTGCTGGATCTGGCCAAGCCGGAATGGAAAGGCCGCTGGGCCGCCTCGCCGTCGGGCGCCGATTTCCAAGCGATCGTCAGCGCGCTGCTGGCGCTGAAAGGTGAAAAAGCAACGCTGGAGTGGCTGAAAGCGATGAAAACCAACTTCACCGCCTATAAGGGCAACAGCACGGTGATGAAAGCGGTCAATGCCGGCCAGGTCGACAGCGGCGTGATCTACCACTACTACCCGTTCGTGGACGGCGCAAAAACCGGCGAAAACAGCAATAACATCAAGCTGTATTACTTCAAACATCAGGATCCGGGCGCGTTCGTCAGCATCTCCGGCGGCGGCGTGCTGGCTTCCAGCAAGCATCAGCAGCAGGCGCAGGCGTTCATCAAGTGGATCACCGGCAAACAGGGCCAGGAGATCCTGCGCACCAACAACGCTTTCGAATACGCCGTCGGCGTCGGCGCGGCCTCCAACCCGAAACTGGTGCCGCTGAAAGATCTGGACGCGCCGAAAGTAGACGCTGCGCAGCTGAACGGTAAAAAAGTGGTCGAACTGATGACCGAGGCGGGCCTGCTGTAAGGCAGGCCGGCAAACCGAGAGTTTTTGATCGTTATGTCAAACCTGAGTACCCACGCCGCGCAGACCGCGCGGCGTTATTCTATTGCCCCCCGTCACCCGCGGCCGGGGGCGATCGTGGTGGCCAGCGCCGTGTTGCTGTCGCTGCTGGCGCTGCTGCCGCTGGGATTCGTTATCGGCGTGGCGTTTGAAACCGGCTGGCAAACGGTCAAAGCTCTGGTTTTCCGCCCGCGCGTGGCGGAACTGCTGTTGAACACCCTGCTGTTGGTGGTGTTGACGCTGCCGATCTGCGCCGTGCTGGGCGTGGCCCTGGCCTGGTTGACCGAGCGCACTACGCTGCCGGGCCGCCGCCTCTGGGCGGTACTGGCCACCGCGCCGCTGGCGGTGCCGGCCTTTGTGCAAAGCTATGCCTGGATCAGCCTGGTGCCGTCGATGCACGGCCTGGGCGCCGGGGCCTTCATCTCGGTGCTCGCCTATTTCCCGTTCATTTACCTACCGGCCGCCGCCGTGCTGCGCCGTCTGGATCCCGGCATCGAAGACGTCGCCACCTCGCTCGGTTCCCGGCCGCCGGCGGTGTTTTTTCGCGTGGTGCTGCCGCAGCTGAAGCTGGCGGTCTGGGGCGGTTCGTTGCTGATCGCATTGCACCTGCTGGCGGAGTATGGCCTGTATGCCATGATCCGCTTCGATACCTTCACCACCGCGATCTTCGATCAGTTCCAGTCGACCTTCAACGGCCCGGCGGCCAACATGCTGGCCGGCGTATTGGTGCTGTGCTGCCTCGGGCTGCTGTTGCTTGAGGCTCTCAGCCGCGGCCGCGCGCGCTATGCCCGCGTTGGTTCCGGCAGCGCACGCAGCCAAACGCCGCGTCGCCTTTCGCTGCCGCTCGCCGCGCTGGCGCTGCTGCTGCCGATTTCGCTGACCGCGCTGGCGCTGGGCGTGCCTTTCATCACCCTGGCCCGCTGGCTGTGGCTGGGCGGATGGGAGGCGTGGCGCAACGCCGACCTGTGGCCTGCGCTGTGGCAAACGCTGTCGCTGTCCGCCGTCGGCGCGTTGCTGATCACGCTGTGCGCCATTCCGATGGCCTGGCTGTCGGTGCGCTATCCAGCCCGGCTGTACCGCGTGCTGGAAGGCTGTAACTACGTAACCAGCTCGCTGCCCGGCATCGTGGTGGCGTTGGCGCTGGTGACCATCACCATTCACAGCTTCCGGCCGATTTACCAAACCGAAATCACCCTGCTGCTGGCCTATTTGCTGATGTTTATGCCGCGGGCGCTGATCAATCTGCGTGCCGGCATCGCACAGGCGCCGGTGGAATTGGAAAACGTGGCGCGCAGCCTCGGCAAATCGCCGGCGCAGGCGCTGTGGAGCACTACGCTGCGGCTGGCGGCGCCGGGTGCCGCGGCAGGCGCGGCGCTGGTGTTCTTGGCAATCGCCAATGAGTTGACCGCCACGCTGCTGCTGGCGCCGAACGGCACCCGGACGCTGGCCACCGGATTTTGGGCGCTGACCAGCGAGATAGACTACGTCGCCGCCGCGCCTTATGCGCTGATTATGGTGGCGCTGTCATTGCCGCTCACCTGGCTTCTTTATTCTCAATCTAAACGCACGGCGGGACTATGAGCACGCTCGAACTGCACGGTATCGAAAAATCTTATAACGCCATCAGGGTGCTGGAACGCATCGACCTGCAGGTTGCCGCCGGCAGCCGCACGGCGATCGTCGGCCCTTCCGGCTCCGGCAAAACCACCCTGCTGCGCATCATCGCCGGCTTTGAAATTCCCGACGGCGGCCAGATCCTGCTGCAGGGGCAAGCCATGGGCAACGGCGGCGGCTGGGTGCCGGCGCATCTGCGCGGCATCGGCTTTGTTCCGCAGGATGGCGCGCTGTTCCCGCACTTTACCGTCGCCGGCAACATCGGTTTTGGCCTTACAGGCAGCAAGCGTGAGAAACAGCGGCGCATCGAGGCGCTGATGGAGATGGTGGCGCTGGATCGCCGTTTGGCCGCGCTGTGGCCGCACGAGCTGTCCGGCGGGCAGCAACAGCGGGTCGCGCTGGCGCGTGCCCTGTCGCAGCAGCCCCGTTTGATGCTGCTGGACGAACCGTTCTCGGCGCTGGATACCGGCCTGCGCGCCGCCACCCGCAAAGCGGTTGCCGAACTGCTGACGGAGGCCAAGGTGGCGTCGATTCTTGTTACCCACGATCAGAGCGAAGCGCTGTCGTTCGCCGATCAGGTGGCGGTGATGCGCAACGGCCGGCTGGCGCAGGTGGGCGCGCCGCAAGATCTCTATCTGCGGCCGGTCGATGAGCCGACCGCCAGCTTCCTTGGCGAAACGCTGGTGTTGACCGCCGAACTGGCGCACGGCTGGGCCGACTGCGCATTGGGGCGCATCGCCGTCGACGATCGGCAACGCAGCGGCCCGGCGCGCATCATGCTGCGCCCGGAGCAGATTCAAATCGGTTTGTCAGATCCGGCGCAGCGCGGCCAGGCGGTGATCACCGGCATCGATTTCGCCGGCTTCGTCTCTACGCTCAACCTGCAAATGGCCGCCGGCGGCGCGCAAATCGAGATCAAAACCGTCAGCCGCGAAGGCCTGCAGCCCGGTTCTCAGGTCAATCTCAACGTGATGGGCCAGGCGCATATTTTCGCCGGTTGACTCACTTAAGACCGGGCCAACGCCCGGCCTTCTCAACGGCAAGTTTTATCGCGACGCGGCTTTTTCGGCGCCAGCAGATAATCCACTACGCTTTCGTCAACGCAGCTGTCGATGCCGTTCAGCGCAAGCGTATGCCCGTCGCGTTCGCGGGTGATCAGCGGGCTTTTAAAGGCGGCGGCCATCACCTGCGCGTTGCGGTACGGCGTGGTCGGATCGTAGCGCTGCGCGACGAACAGCAGCGGCGGCAACGCGGCAGACGCCACCGGCATGTGCGGCCGATCTTTGCCGCGGTACGGCCACAGATCGCACATCTCCAGCGGGTATTCGTGCAGCGGCAGATAGTGGGCATACAAAGCGGCAGTGTTGATCTCCTGCCGCTGCCTGCGCAACAGCTGCGGGTCGGCCGTCGGGTTGGCGACGTCGGCGCAGGTGATGACGTTCAGGGCGTCATCGGCATCCGGCGAATAGCTTTCGTCGATCAGATCGGAAACCTGCTGCCCGGCGATCCCGGCATCGAGCTGGCGCAGTACGGTGGCCAGCTCGTGCCAGCGCTCCGGCCACAGCAGCAGCGAACGCGTGACCGTCAGCACATCGTCGGCGGAGATTTCATAACCCGCCGCGGTGACGAACGGCTGCTCATGCAGCTTGCGCAGCAAGGCGTGATAGCGCTGCAGCGCCTGATTGGCGCCGCCACCCAGCTGGCAGCTGTCGGTTTTGCCGCAGTAGGCGGCGAAGCGCAGGAAGCTTTGCTGGAAGCCCCGCTCCTGGTTCAGCCGCTGGGTGAAATCGTCCTCCGCCAGATCCACCACCCCGTCGAGCACCAGCGCGCGCGTTTTCTTCGGAAAACGCTCGGCATACAGCGCCGCCACCTTGGTGCCGTAAGAGTACGCCACCGCCGTCAGCCCCGGTTCGCCCAGCGCGTGGCGGATCGCGTTCAGATCGTTGACCGCTTCGTCGGTGCCGATATGTTGCAGCACGTCCGCGCCGGTCTGTTTGATACAGGCGGAAATCAGGGTGCGCGTCTGGCTCTCCGCACCGGCCACGTCGTTGTCGTCCGGTGACGGGGTTTCGTCGCCTTCGGCCAGCTGGCAGGAGATTTTCGGCGTCGATTGGCCGACGCCGCGCGGATCGTAACCGATGATGTCGTAGGATTTTCGCAGTCTGGCGACGTGGGCGTCGTTGCCCAAATAAGGGTTAATGCCCGGCAGACCCGGTCCGCCGCTGATCATCACCACGCTGCCCTTTTTCGGCCCGGTAGCGGGCAGCAGGGTCAGCGCCAGCCGCACGGTCTGTTCGTCCGCCCGCGCCGCATGAGCAGGAGGCGTAGCGTACACCAACGGCGCTTCAAGGTAACCGCAGCGCAGCCCCGGCGGCGGCGGCTCATCGAACCAGCGTTGAAAGCCGCTGTTGAGACAAGATTGCCAACGAATGCCGTTCTCGGCCGCCGCGCCGTGAGCCGCAGGCCTGGCCTGGGCGGGCAATGCGGCGGCGGTCGCGGCGAGCAGCGCCAGAATACGCAGTACTGACATGGGGAGTCCTTTCAACGCAACGAATCGGTCAAAGGTTAACGGTACCCGGTTAAACCGCTAGCCAATAGAACACAAAAAACCGCGCGGGTGAAGCCGTCACCGCGCGCCCGGCAAGACGTTTCTTTGCTCAGATTGCTCTTATAACGCACAGAATGCTGCAAAAAGTGCCGTTCACCTGCTAGGCTTAAGGTTCGTTAACCCACAAGGAACAGGAGAGCAGCATGTTTGGAAAAGCGGAAGACAAAGCCAATGAAGCCGCAGGCGCGGTAGAAGAAGCGTTCGGCAAAGCCGTCGATTCGCCGGAGCATCAGGTGCGCGGCGCGGCGCGCAAATACGCCTCCCAGGCCAGCTATGCCGCCCGAGACGCAGCGGACAGCGTAAGAACCCAGGTGGAAGCCAACCCGCTGGCCGGCGTGGCCGTTGCGGCGGCGGTCGGCATCGTTTTCGGCTTCTTGCTGGGACGCAAATAACGGCGAATTCGCCGCTCGACAACAGGCCCGTTATGGGCCTTTTTTTCGCCCTCTCCTCCACCTGCTTGCTAACTTTCATCTATCACAGCCATCGCTTAAAAAAACCAACGCCTTCAACTACGATTAGTTTGTGACCAGAGCGAGGCTCTGCGATCCGGCAGATAACCCTATGAGGATTATCACCATTATCCATGCTGTTTAAGCCGCTCTCCTTCACGCGGCTAAGAAAGGTTGATTATGGCTCGCACCACCCCTATCGAACGTTACCGCAATATCGGCATCTCCGCGCATATCGATGCCGGCAAGACCACCACCACCGAGCGGATTCTGTTTTACACCGGGGTCAGCCACAAGCTGGGTGAAGTGCATGACGGCGCGGCGACCATGGACTGGATGGCGCAGGAACAGGAACGCGGCATCACCATCACTTCGGCGGCCACCACCTGCTTCTGGAACGGCATGCAGCATAATTATCCGCAGCACCGCATCAATATCATCGACACCCCCGGGCACGTCGATTTCACCATTGAAGTGGAACGCTCGATGCGCGTGCTGGACGGCGCCGTGATGGTCTATGACTCGGTGGGCGGCGTGCAGCCGCAGTCGGAAACCGTTTGGCGCCAGGCCAACAAATACAAGGTGCCGCGGCTGGCGTTCGTCAACAAGATGGACCGCATCGGCGCGGACTTTTTCCGCGTGCGCAAAATGATGATCGAGCGCCTGAAAGCCAACCCGGTGCCGATCGTCATTCCGATCGGCGCCGAAGACCACTTCAGCGGCGTGGTGGATCTGGTGCGGATGAAGGCCATCCTGTGGGACGAAGCCTCGCAGGGCATGAACTTCAGCTTCGAAGAGATCCCGGCCGAGCTGCGCGATTCGGCGCAGGAGTGGCGCGAAAACATGATTGAGGCCGCCGCCGAAGCCTCGGAAGAGCTGATGGAGAAATACCTCAACCAGGTGCCGCTGAGCGAAGAGGAGATCGTCCACGGGCTGCGGGTGCGCACCGTCGCCGGCGAAATCCAGCCGATGCTGTGCGGATCGGCGTTCCGCAACAAAGGGGTGCAGCGCATGCTGGATGCGGTGATCGAGCTGATGCCCTCGCCGCTCGACGTGCCGCCGATGGAGGGCCACGGCGAACACGATGAAATCATCACCCGCAAAGCCGACGACAACGAAAAATTCTCGGCGCTGGCGTTCAAGCTGATGACCGACCCGTTCGTCGGCCAGCTGACCTTCGTGCGCGTCTACTCCGGGGTGCTGGCCAAGGGCAGCAGCGTTTACAATCCGATCAAGGGCAAAAAGGAGCGCATCGGCCGCATCGTGCAGATGCACGCCAACGATCGTAAGGACATCGACGAACTGCACGCCGGCGACATCGCCGCCTGCGTCGGCCTGAAGGACGTCACCACCGGCGATACGCTGTGCGACCCCGGCGCCATCATCACGCTGGAACGCATGACCTTCCCCGAGCCGGTGATCGCCCAGGCGATCGAGCCGAAGACCAAGGGCGACCAGGAGAAAATGGGCATCGCGCTGCAGCGCCTCTCTTCGGAAGATCCGTCGTTCCGTGTGCGCACCGATGAAGAATCCGGCCAAACCATCATCTACGGCATGGGCGAGCTGCACCTGGAGATCATCGTCGATCGCATGCGCCGCGAGTTCGGGGTGGAGACCACCACCGGCAAGCCGCAGGTGTCGTACCGCGAAACCATCCGCAAGCGGGTGGCCGACGTGGAAGGCAAGTTCGTGCGCCAGTCCGGCGGTAAAGGGCAATACGGCCATGTGGTGCTGACCGTCGAACCGAACGAACCCGGCAAAGGCTTCGAGTTCTTCGATGAGATCAAGGGCGGCGTCATTCCGGGCGAGTTTATCCCGGCGGTGAAAAAAGGCGTGCTCGAGGCGCTGAACAACGGCGTGCTGGCCGGTTATCAGGTGGTGGACGTCAAGGTACACCTGACCTTCGGTTCTTACCATGACGTCGACTCGTCGGAACAGGCGTTCCGCATGGCGGCGATTTTCGGCTTCAAGGAAGCCTGCCGCCTGGCGGATCCGGTGATCCTTGAGCCGATCATGTCGGTGGAGGTGGAAACGCCGGAAGATTACGCCGGCAACGTGATGGGCGACCTCTCCTCACGCCGCGGTCTGGTGCAGGGCATGGAAGAGATACCGGGCGGCGGCGGCAAGGAAATTCGTGCCAAGGTGCCGCTGTCCGAGATGTTCGGCTACTCGACGACCCTGCGTTCGATGTCGCAGGGCCGCGCCACCTACACCATGGAATTCAGCCACTACGCCGAAGCGCCGCGCAACGTGGCCGAAGAGATCATTCACCACAGCAAGCGTTAACCCTCGCGCCCGCCTTCGCGGCGGGCGTCACCCCTGCTTGTCTTCCAGCGCCACCACCACCGGCTGCGGCTTGATGCGCATGGCGTACACCACGCCGGCGATCAGGCAGACGATGCCGGCCAGCGTCAGCAGCGGCGGCCAGGCCTGGCGCAGCAGAAAGGTATAGGCCAACCCCGCCAGAATTTCGAACACGATGAGCGGCCCCACCAACACCGTCGGCAGCCGCTGGCTGGCTTCGTTCCAGCACAGCGCCCCCAGCCAGGAGCAGAACACGCCGATGACCAGCATCAGTGGGATAAACACCTCGGGGCGCGGGCCGAACGGCAAGGCGAACGCCGGTTCGCTCAGCGCCAATTGGCCGCAGACCGCCAGATAGCCCAGCAGCGCCAGCGGCAGCGTCACCAGCCCTTGCGCCGTGGCCCAGGTGGCCGGCCGCTGCGTCGGGTTCTCCCGCAGCCAGCGCGAGTTGCGCAGCGGGAACCAGGTCCAGCACGCCACCGCCAACACGGCCAGCCCCAGGCCGCTGAGATAGCGCCAGCCGTCGACCGGCAGCGCATTGCCGCGCAGCTCGGCGACGTTCACGCACGCTAACCCGCAGACGATCAGCAGCAGCGCCGGCGCCAGCTTGCCCCACGCCAGCCGCCCGTCGTGCCGGCCGTAAAACAGATTGGCGCAGAGGGCGATCACCACCGGCAAGGTGCCGATGATCATGGTCGACACCGGTGCGCCGGTACGCTGAATGGCGCTGGCCAGGCACAAGTAGTACAGCAGGTTGCCGATGGCCGTCAGCTTGAGCGCCTCCAGCCAATCCTGGCGCCGCAGCTTGCGCAGGCGGCGGCGATCGAACCACGCCAGCGGCAAGGTGATCAGCCCGAAGGCCAGATAGCGCCCGGTGGACTGCAGCGCGGCGGGATAATCCGGCACCAGCAGCGGGCCGACGAAGATCAATCCCCACATCAGCCCGGCGGCCAGGGCAAACACAACGCCAATGAACATAACGACTCCGACAAACGGCCGGCGCGGCCAACCCGCCCGACAAGATAACGGCAGAGTAGCGAAAACGCGGGGAGGAATTATTGTAGCAGGTTGCTGTTTTAACCCAATTTAACCTGTTTCTGGAAACGCACAGGCGTGACGCCGTAACGATTAGCGAAGGCGCGCGTCAGGTGCGCCTGATCGGTCAGCCCCGCCGCCGCCGCCACCTGTGCGGCGGGCATGCCGCGCTCCAGCATGCGTTTGGCCTGCGACAGCCGGATCGCCATCAGCATCTGCTGCGGCGAAACGTGGTATTCGGCCTTGAACTTGCGCAGAAAATGGTACGGGCTGAGCGACACCAGCTCGGCCAGCTGATTGAGGGTCACGGCCTCGGCGAAGTTATCGTGCAGGTAGCTTTTCACCACCTCGAAACGGTGCGCCGCCTCGGCTTTTTCCCGCTGCCCGGTGCGAATATGCGGGTGCAGCAGCTCGACCGCCTCCAACAGCAGGCCGTCGAGCGTAAGCGGATCGTCGGTTTGCCACAGCGTGGCGAGAATGGCGGACAGACGCTGCGCCGCCCGCGGATCGTGGCGCACCGCGTCGGTGAACCACTGGCTCCGATCGCCGGACAACTGCTCCAGCGCCTCGGGCGCCAGATAGAGCATGCGATAACACCAGCCGCCCGGCGTTTCGGCTTCGCCGGTATGCAGCTCGTCAGGATTCATCAGCACCAGCGCGCCCGGCGCCGCCAGGTGCTGCGCCCCGCGATAGCGGAAGCGTTCGGCCCCGGTGTCCACGGTGCCGATAGCGAAGGCGTCGTGGGTATGCGGCTCGAAGGCATAGCGTTCGATATGCGCCTGATAGAGTTCGACACCGGGCAGATGCGACAAATGCCGGAACTGCGCACAGTCCTTCTCGAACGGAAACTGTTGTGGAACCCCTTGCACCCGACCTCCTCATCCGTGCTGACAATCTGCTCAGCATAGCCAAAACATCGCCGGTTGAGTAGCCGCCCTGGCGCTTTCGTGCCCCTCGCCTGGACGATCGCCGCCATTCGGCGTAGGGTTAAGGTCCCTGTCCCTTTCAGGCGCGCCGCATCGCGAAGCTCATCGGCCCCTGACACTCCGCAAACAAGAGGCAACAATGTATCCGGATACTCAACTGTATATCGATGGACAATGGCGCAGCGCACTGGCCGGGAAAACCCTGCCGGTCACCAACCCCGCCACCGACGAAGTAATCGGTCAGGTGGCGCACGCCGCCACAGAGGATCTCGATCTGGCGCTGGCCGCCACCGAGCGCGGATTTAACGTCTGGCGCGACACCGCCGCGCACCAGCGCGCCAACCTGATGCGCAAAGCGGCGGCGCTGCTGCGCGAACGCGCCAACGCCATCGCCGCCGTCATGACGCAGGAACAGGGCAAACCGGTGGCGCAGGCCAAAGTCGAAATTCTCAACGCCGCCGACGTTATCGACTGGTTCGCCGGCGAAGCCACCCGCACCTACGGGCAGATCATTCCGTCCCGCGCCCGCGACGTGCAGCAGCAAACCCTCAAGCTGCCGGTCGGCCCGGTGGCCGCCTTCACGCCGTGGAACTTCCCGATCAACCAGATCGTGCGCAAGCTGTCCGCCGCGCTGGCCGCGGGCTGCTCCATCATCGTCAAAGGCCCGGAAGAAACGCCGGCCTCGCCGGCTGAGCTGATCAAAGCCTTCGCCGACGCCGGGATCCCGGCCGGGGTGATCGCGCTGGTGTACGGCACCCCGGCGGAAATCTCGGAATACCTGATCCCGCATCCGACCATTCGCAAGATCTCCTTCACCGGCTCCACCCGCGTGGGCAAGCATCTGGCGGCGCTGGCCGGCCAGCATATGAAAAAGGCCACCATGGAGCTGGGCGGCCATGCGCCGGTGCTGATCTTCGACGACGCCGATCTCGACGCGGCGGCCAAAGAGCTGGCGCAGTCCAAGTTCCGCAACGCCGGTCAGGTCTGTATCGCCCCAACCCGCTTTCTGATCCAGCAAGGCGTTTATGAAGCCTTCGTGGAGAAATTCACCGCCGCCGTGCGTGAACTCAAGCTCGGCAACGGGCTGGAAGACGGCGTCACCATGGGGCCGATGGTGCTGGGCCGCAGCGTCGACAATATCGAGGCGCTGGTGCAGGATGCCGTCGCCCACGGGGCAAAAGCCTGCACCGGCGGCAAGCGCGTGGCGGGCAAAGGCAACTTCTTCGAGCCGACGGTGCTGCGCGACGTGCCGCTGAGCGCCCGCGCCATGTCGGAAGAGCCGTTTGGCCCGGTCGCCCTGCTGCGCCCGTTCGCCACCTATGACGAGGCGATCGCCGAAGCCAACCGCCTGCCGTACGGCCTGGCCGCCTACGCTTACAGCCGCAACATCGCCACCGTCAATGCGCTGGGGCGCGACGTGGAGAGCGGCATGCTGAGCATCAACCACATCGGTTTCGGCCTGCCGGAAACGCCGTTTGGCGGCGTGAAGGACTCCGGTCACGGCACCGAAGGCGGCAGCGAAGCGATCGAATCCTACCTGGAAACCCGCTTCGTCACCGTCGCCGGCCGTTAATCGAACGCCGGATAAATAGCCAAAAGCCCCGCAGTGCGGGGTTTTTTTTTACTCGCGAGCCAGTTCGAACAGCCGCCGCGCCGCCGGAGTCAGCCCCAGCATGTGAATGCAGGCATGTACCATGCCCGGCAACCGTTCGCAGCGTACCGGCACGCCCGCCTCGCGCAGCCGCTGCGCATACTGCTCGGCCTCATCGCGCAGCGGATCATATTCGCAGCTCAGGATGGTGGCCGGCGGCAATCCGCGCAGCGTAGCGGCGTGCAGCGGTTCGGCGCCGGGATCGCGCCGCTGGGCCAGATACTGCTGCCAACAAAATACCATCGCATCGCGCGTCAGAAAGTACCCCTCGGCAAACTCGCAATAGCTCTTCGTCGTCATCTCGCGGCTGAGCGCCGGGTACAGCAGCAGCTGGCGCTCGATGTGCGGGCCGCCGCGATCCCGCGCCAGCAGCGCAACCGCCGCCGCCAGATTGCCTCCGGCGCTGTCGCCGCCCACCGCCAGGCGCTTCGCGTCGATCCCCAACTGCGGCGCCTGTTGCGCCACCCAGCAGAGCGCCCGATAGACATCTTCCAGCGGCTGCGGAAACGGGTATTCCGGCGCCAGACGATAGTCGACCGACAGGATCACCCGGCCGGTGGCGTTGGCCAGCGCCTGACAGGGACGATCGTACAGCGCCAGCGAACCGAGGCACCAACCGCCGCCGTGGGCGAACAGCATTGCCGGCTGCGCGGCGGCGCGGTTTTCCCCCGCCGGGAGATAGGCGCGCAGCGCGATCCGATACCCATCGGCGGCAACCACCGTAAAGTCCCTGACGCCGCCGCTCGGTTCCGCCTCGCCCTGCAGCTGGCGTAAACCGGTTTCCGTGGCCGCGCGCATTTCCGCCAGCGACGCGGGGGGCGGCGCATCGGCCGATGCCGTCAAAAAGGCGGCAATGCGTTCATCGAGCGGCATGTGGCTCTCCTGCCAGGAACGGCGTAATCAGTGCAATAAATTCCTCATGACACTCTTCGGTAATGAAATGCCCGCAGCCGGCGATCGTTTCGCCCCGCAGATCGTGCGCATTGCCCCGCAGCGTCGTCAGCGGCGCGTCGCCGGTGGCGTGCTCGGCCCCCACCGTCAACACCGGCATCGTCAGGGGCGTGGCGGCGCGTAGGCGGTTCTGCCGCACGGTCTCCGGGATCGCCCGGTAATAGTCGAACCCGGCGCGCAGGCCGCCCGGCGCTGAGTAAGCAGCGATATATACCTGCGCCGCCACCCGATCGCGCCGATAGGACCAGCGATTGAAGATATAGCCAAGATATTCCCGCTCACGCCCCTGGGTCAGGGTCTCCGGCAAATCCGCCAGCTGGTTGAACATGAAATGCCACAGGAAGATGTTCTCCTCCGGCGCGACGAAAATCGGCGGAGGCGGCGCCAGCCCGGGGATCACCGCCTCCGTGAGCACCAGACGCTCCACCGCCTGCGGGAAATCGCTCGCCATGGCGTAACCGATCCACATGCCGATGTCGTGGCCAACCAGTTGGTAACGTTCATGGCCCAGTTGCGTCATCATCGCGTGCAACGCCGCACCGACGCTGCCGGTGTCGTAGCCGCCAGCGGGCTTGTCGGAATCGCCGATGCCCGGCGGATCGACGGCGATCGCCTGAAAACCGGCCGCCGCCAGCGCTTGCATCACATGGCGCCAGGTGTACCAGGTTTGCGGCCAGCCGGGGATCAGCAGCACCGGCCGCCCTTCACCGGCCATCACGCAGTGAAGGCGCCGGCCGTTGACCTGGAGATAGACGTGTTCCGCCGCGAGATCCGCCAACGGGCTCTCGTTCTGTAGGTATTGCATGGGGTGACTCCCTGAAGGATTAGGCTCAGCGAATACCGAGCAACGCGTTGATTTGCTGTGGGTTGACCGGCGCGCCGGCGAAGTCGTCGAACACTTTATCGGTGACGCGGATAATGCGATCGCGGATGAAGGCTGCGCCTTCGCGTGCGCCATCCTGCGGATTTTTCAGGCAACATTCCCACTCCAGCGCCGCCCAGCCCGAATAACCGTACTGCGTCAGGCGCGAAAAGATGCCGTTGAAATCGACCTGGCCGTCGCCCAGCGAGCGGAAGCGGCCGGCGCGATCGATCCAGGATTGATAGCCGCCGTAAATACCCTGGCGCCCGGTCGGATTGAACTCGGCGTCCTTGACGTGGAACATGCCGATAACCTCTTTATAGATATCGATAAACTCCAGATAGTTGAGCTGCTGCAGCACCATATGGCTCGGATCGAACAGCACCCGGCAACGCGGATGATGGCCGACGCGCTCAAGAAACCTCTCGAACGTCACGCCGTCGTGCAGATCCTCGCTCGGATGAATTTCGTAACACAGGTTGATCCCCTGCTCGTCGCAGGCGTTAAGCACCGGCAGCCAGCGCCTGGCGAGCTCGTCGAACGCGGTGTCGATCAGCCCTTCCGGGCGCTGTGGGAACGGGAACAGATAGGGCCAGGCCAGCGAACCGGAAAAGGTGCCCAGCTCGCTGAGCCCGAGCCGCGCCGACGCCTTCACCGCCAGCAGCATTTGCTGCCGCGCCCACTCGCCGCGCGCCTGCGGATTGCCCTGCAGCGCCGGCGGCGCGAAGCTGTCAAACAGCGCATCGTAAGCCGGGTGTACCGCCATCAGCTGGCCGAAGATATGGCTGGTCAATTCGCTGACCACCAACCCCTGTTCCGCCAACATGCCGGTCAGATCGTCGCAGTAGGTTTGACTTTCCGCAGCGGTGGCCACGTCGAATAAACGCCGATCCCAGGCCGGGATCTGCAGCGCGCTAAAGCCGGTCTGCGCCGCCCACTCGGCAATGGCGGGCAGGCTGTTGAACGGCGCCGTCTCATCGCTGAACTGCGCGAGATGCAGGCTTGGACCTTTGAGGGTTTTCATCGTAAACTCCTATTTGTTGTCAATTGACAAACAATAGGAGCAAAGCGCGATGACCGCAAGCGAAATTTATAAAGACATTGGTATTCCCCGCCGATTTAAGCGATCCTATGTCGCTGAATGACAGGCAAATTGGAGCAGCGAATGGCAGGCAGACCGCGCGAGTTCGACCGCGAACAGGCGCTCTTGAAGGCGCGAAACTTATTCTGGCGACAGGGTTACGAAGGCACCTCGATGTCGGATCTGGTGGCGGAATTGGGCATTGCTTCCGCGCGCATCTACAAGGCGTTCGGCTCCAAAGAGCAACTGTTCCGCGAGGCGATAGCCAGTTATGAAACCGAGGAAGGCGGCTTCGCCGACCGCGCCTTCGCGCAGGAAAGCGGCATTCGCCCGGCGATCAAACGCCTGCTGGAAGACGCCGTGCGGCTCTACAGCAGGCCGGATCTGCCGCAGGGCTGCATGGTGGTCTCCTCCGCCGCCAGCGTCAGTGCGGAAAACGACGGGCTCAAAGTCTGGCTGGCTGAGCATCGGTTGCAGCGCACCCAGCAGATCGTCGAACGGCTGCGGCAGGCGGTGCAAGCCGGCGAACTGCCGGCCGGCACCGACGCCGACAGCCTGGGGGACTTTTTCGCGGTCTTCCTGCACGGCCTGTCGATTCAGGCGCGTGACGGCGTCACTGAAACACGACTGTTGGCGGCGGTAAAGGTGGCGCTGACGATCTTGGACGACGGCGGGTAATCGCTCGTTACGCGCGCTTTTTATGTGGAAACGTATGGCTGCGGAGGGGATGCGTTTCTGACGAAATCCGCGACGTGAGGATTGGTATTTTCCGGATTGTGAATCAGCGCAACCTGATACGGGATCTGTTCTCCACTCAGCCGGCAAAAAGAAACGTTTACCCATCCGCTTTTTTGCATGAATTCAGGGACCAAACTGACCCCTAATCCCGAAGCAACAAGACCGACTATCGTTTCCATTTGCACGGCTCGCTGAACAACTTCAGGAATAAACCCTTCCTTTTCGCAGGCCTCAATAATAGAGCGATAGAGGCCAGGCCCTTCCTGTTCCGGAAATAATACCCACGGCTCCGTGGCCAGAGAAGAAAGCGACAGAGCGCCGCCTGTGCCGGCAGGATGTTTATTCGGCAAAACAGCTACCAGCGGGCAGCTAAAAAATCGATGGCAGGACAGTTTCTGTATGGCATATTCGGGAACAGGTAAAACCGCGATGCCAACGTCCAGCGTGTCTTCCAAAAGGCTCGCAACCTGTCGTGCGGTGGTCATTTCCTTCAACTCAAGAACCACTCCCGGGCAGGATAAGTGAAAACGGGCGATCGTTTCAGGAAGCAAATGCCTGACGGCCGTGGCCACAAAACCGATACACAAGGCCCCTGTCATTCCCTCGCCGGCACGTCGGGTCAGCAACATTGACCTTTCCATCTGCATGAGCGTCGTAGCCGCCTCCTTCTGCAACACTTTGCCTGCGGGAGTCAACGCCGTTATTCGATTGGTTCGCTCAAAAAGCCGGGTGCCCACAGCCTCTTCCATTTGACGGATCGCTTTTGTCAGAGGGGGTTGGGCCATGTGCAAACGCTCGGCCGCTTTGCGGATATTCATTGTTTCCGCTACCACAAGAAATTGGCGGAGCTGACGCAGGGTGAGCATATCGCGATACCTTAAATGTATTAAGAAAGCCCCTCGATAGTATTAGACACACCAGCAAGGCTACCTGAAGATGCTTCCTGTATATATTCGCGGAGCAGAAATAACAATGAACATACTCAGATCGTTGTCACTGACTTGCCGAAATCTAAATATGTTGCTAGCCCTTCTTATCATGTCGGCATCATCCCCGCTGGCTGCCTCAGCGGAAAAGGAATTCCTCGAGCCGATAAATCGAACAGACAGGTACATTTTGCTTACGGGCGGAGAGCAACTCCACGTCAGGGAAGTCAGCCTGAAAGCTGCGGGCAAGATACCGCCACCGCCTGTGCTGCTGATTCACGGCGCCCGGGTTCCCGGCCTCGCCTCTTTTGATCTGCCCGTCAAGGGCGGCTCTTTGGCTGCAGACCTCGCCCTGGCAGGCTTTCGTGTGTATATCCTCGATCTGCGGGGATATGGGTTATCAAGCCGACCGGCGGCGATGGATAGCCCCCCTGGCCAGTCAGCGCCGTTGATCCGCACGGCGGACGCCGTAACCGATATCGGTCACGCCGTGCAGGCTATTCAGGCGTGGAGCGGCGCCCCTCGCGTTAATCTCCTGGGCTGGGCGACGGGCGGACACTGGGCGGGAGCGTACGCGGCCCAATACCCGCAGAATGTGGCGCGTCTGGTTTTATATAACACCCTTTATGCCGGAAGTGCCCATCACCCGTTGCTGGGATATGGATCGCCGCTGGACGATCCGCAAAATTCCGGGCGCTTCAATGCAGCCAAGTTTGGCGGCTGGAGCCTGAACACGCGAGACAGTCTGTTTGTCGCCTGGGATAACAGCATTCCCGTCGCGGATAAAACACAGTGGCGCGATGAAACAGTCAAACGCGCTTACGGCGATGCCGCGCTGGCATCGGACAGCACCTCGCAGCGCAGAACGCCACACAGTTTCAGGGCGCCGACAGGCGCAATGGCCGACAGCTTTGAGCTGGCGATTGGCAGAAAACAGTGGTCCGCAACGGCCTTAGCCACCGTTCCCGTGTTGGTTATTCGTTCAGAACGGGATTTTTGGAGCCGGCCTGAGGATGCAGACGCCATCATGAAAGATGCCCCTTCAGCCGAAAAGCTGGTCATTCCTGAAGCGACACATTTCGTCCATCTCGATCGAGAGAACGCCGGCAGACAACGCTTTTTCCAGGGCGTCGTCAGATTTCTGGCGCAGCCGCAACCTAAAAACGGCGCTTAATCTCCCGGCCGATCGGCAATCGCCAGCGCGCCTTCGCCGTAATCATGCTCTTCATCCTCAATGCGGCGCGCGCCCATGCGCAGCGCTTTGATGTTGGCCGCATCGACGGGTTGCAGATTATGCCCCGGCGTTCTGAGCCGCCGCCTCACGGCGCAGCCACTGCCGCAGATTTTCGCCTTCCTGCGACAGTTCGCTATCCAGGCGAGCGCACAGGTAATAATCGCGGCCGTCGTCGATCGGCAGATCGAACATTTTGATTAACTCACCGCTCTCAAGGTAGTGGGCGATTAACGGCTCACGCATCAGCGCGCATCCCAATCCCGCCTGCACCGCCGCCAGCGTCAACAATCCGTCTTCGAACATCGGGCCGATACTGCGCAGCGGGCGTTTAACACCGGCCTGCTGAAACCATTGCATCCAGGTATTGCGCTCCTCGTCGTGCAGCAGCGGCAGCGTCGCCAGCTGATCCGGCGTATCGAGCAAACCGTGCAGTTTACTGAACGCCTGGCTGCACACCGGCACCATTTGGCCGGACATCAGCTTTTCGCTGCGATAGCCGGTCCACTGCCCAACGCCGAAGCGGATCGACAGATCGGCGGCGTCGCTCAGGTAATTGCGGTGGTTGGCGTAAACCACATTGATGTCGATATCCGGATTCTCGCGCAGAAAGCCGCGCAGCCGCGGAATGAACCATCCCATGCCGAACAGCGGGATCAGGCTGATGGTGACCTGCCGCGATGCGGACTGCTCGCGCACGTGTTCGGTCGCCTGGCGCAGCACGTTAAACGCCGAGCGGATCGAACGGTAATACTCCCGCCCCTCGCTGCGCAGCACCAGATGACGCCCCTGCCGTTCTGTCAGCGGCATCTGCAAAAACGCCTCCAGCGTTTTCAGCTGATGGCTGACCGCCGAAGGCGAAATCATCAGCTCCTTCGCCGCCGCGCTGATGCTGCCCAGGCGCGCGATGGCTTCGAACGCCCGCACGGCGCGCAGCGGCGGATCGTTCGGCAGCATCGGCAACGGCTCATCATACTGTTCTGTTTTTTTCATATATCTATTGTTTTATGGAGGTCACGGAGAGAGGATTTATTTAATATACATAAAAATCAACAAATTAAAATCACTCGTTTTTTGTATAAGAAAGTATTTTTCCGTATTTTACAATTTTTTTAAATTCTCTACTGTGAGCCTCCTGACTCATTATCTCCGGACTCTCCTTATGGATACGCTGGTACAGCAGACCGTCAACGGTTTGATGCTCGGCAGCATCTATGCGCTGATCGCGCTCGGCTACACCATGGTGTACGGCATTCTGCGCATCATCAACTTCGCGCATGGCGACGTGCTGATGGTCGGGGCGCTCAGCGCGCTGTCGGCGATCGGCGTGTTGCAGCATCATTTTCCCGCGTTACCGCCCTACGCCACGCTGCTGCTGGCGGCCCTGTTCGCCATGGCCGTCTGCGCCATCACCTCGATGGCGATCGAGCGCCTGGCCTATCGCCGGTTGCGCAATGCGCCGCGCCTGGCCCCGCTGATCAGCGGCATCGGCGTCTCGCTGCTGCTGCAAACCCTGGCGATGCTGATCTGGTCACGCAATCCCCTGATGTTTCCGCAGCTGTTGCCGATGGCGCCCATCGCCCTGACCGCAGGCAGCGCCGAACATGCGCCGGCGGTGATCACCGGCACCGCGATCGTCACGCTGGCAGTGGCCGTGGCGGTCATGGCCGGCCTCTGGCTGCTGGTCGAACACAGCCGTTTCGGCCGCGCCATGCGCGCCACGGCGGAAAACCCGCAGGTCGCCGGCCTGATGGGCATCAGTCCTGACCGCATCATCGTTCTGACCTTTGCGCTCGGCGGCGCGCTGGCGGCGGTAGCCGGCATCATGATGGCCAGCAACTACGGCAACGCCGGTTTCTCGATGGGCTTTCTGCCCGGCATCAAAGCCTTTACCGCCGCCGTGCTCGGCGGCATCGGCAACCTGCGCGGCGCGATGCTCGGCGGTTTGCTGCTGGGGCTGTTCGAATCGCTGGGCACCGGCTATCTCGGCGAGCTGACCGGCGGCGTATTCGGCAGCAACTACCAGGACGTCTTTGCGTTTCTGGTGCTGATCGCCGTACTGGTCTTCCGCCCCTCCGGGCTGTTGGGCGAACGCATCGCCACGCGCGCATAAGGACATCACGATGACCGTTTTAACTTCCACGCTTCCCCTGGCCACGCCTCGGCGCGCCAGGCTGGGGCTGACGCTGTTCATTCTCGCCCTGCTGCTGGCGCCCTGGGTTGCGGGCGCCGCCGGCGGCAACTACTGGGTGCGCGTCGTCGACTTCGCGCTGCTGTACCTGATGCTGGCGCTCGGGCTGAACATCGTGGTGGGCATGACCGGCTTGCTGGACATGGGCTTTATCGCTTTTTACGCCGTTGGCGCCTATCTGGCCGCGCTGCTGTCGTCACCGCATCTGACGCAGCAGTTCCCGCTGCTGCTGCAGTGGTTCCCCGACGGGTTTCATCTGTCGATGCTGTGGCTGATCCCGCTGGCGGCGCTGCTGGCGGCGGCGTGCGGCATCCTGCTTGGCGCGCCGACGCTGCGGCTGCGCGGCGACTATCTGGCGATCGTCACGCTCGGTTTCGGCGAGATCGTACGTATTTTGATGCGCAATCTCGATCGCCCGGTCAACCTCACCAACGGCCCCAAAGGCATTTCCGGCATCGACCCGGTCAGCCTGTTCGGCCTGAAGTTTTCCGGCATGCATGAGTGGTTCGGCGTGCGTTTCTCCGGCCTGTACCTCTATTACTACCTGTTCGCCGCCCTGCTGCTGGCGATCCTGTTTATCAGCCTGCGGTTGCAAAATTCGCGCATCGGCCGCGCGTGGACGGCGATCCGCGAAGACGAGGACGCCGCGCGGGCGATGGGCATCAACACCCGCAACTTCAAGCTGCTGGCCTTTGCCATCGGCGCCACCTTCGGCGGCGTGGCCGGCGCGCTGTTCGCCGCGTTTCAGGGCTTCGTATCGCCGGAATCGTTCACCCTGCAGGAATCGATCGCCGTTCTGGCGATGGTGGTGCTCGGCGGCATGGGGCACATCCCCGGGGTGATCCTGGGCGCGCTGCTGCTGGCCGCCCTGCCGGAATTGCTGCGCAGCAGCATGGGGCCGCTACAGCAGGCGCTGTTCGGCCAGGTGCTGATCGACCCGGAAATCATTCGCCAACTGTTTTACGGCCTGGCGCTAATCCTGGTGATGCTGTATCGCCCGGCGGGCCTGTGGCCGGCACGCCATATAAGGGGGAACGCCGCATGACGCCTTTGCTCACTTTAAATCACGTCAGCAAACGCTTCGGCGGCCTGACGGCGGTGGATGACGTCAGCATGAGCATCCGCCAGGGGGAAATCTACGGCCTGATCGGGCCGAACGGCGCCGGTAAAACCACCTGCTTCAATCTGATCACCGGTCTGTATCGCGCCGACGCGGGCGAATTCCGCCTGTCGGGCCAGCGCTATAGGCCCCAGGCGATCGATAAAGTGGCGCAGGCCGGCATCGCCCGCACCTTCCAGAACCTGCGGCTGTTCAACGAAATGAGCGTGCTGGAAAACGTGATGGTCGGCTGCCACGTGCGCACCCGCAACGGCCTGTGGGCGGCGATCGCCCGCCACCGCCGCGCCAGGGAGGAGGAACAGGCGGTGCACGATAAGTCCCATGCGCTGCTGGAGTACGTCGGCATCGGCCAATTCGCCCATTACCGCGCCGGCGATCTCGCCTATGGTCATCAGCGCCGCCTGGAGATCGCCCGCGCGCTGGCGACCGAGCCCCGGCTGCTGGCGCTGGACGAACCGGCGGCCGGCATGAACGCCGGAGAAAAAGTGGCGCTGCGCGAGCTGCTGCTGCGCATTCGCGACAGCGGCAAAACGCTGCTGTTGATCGAACACGACGTCAAGCTGGTGATGGGCCTGTGCGATCGCCTGACGGTGCTGGACTACGGCAAAGCGATCGCCGAAGGCGAACCGGCGCAGGTTCGGCGTGAACCGGCGGTCATACAGGCCTATCTGGGAGGTGGCGCGCATGTCTGAAGCCCTGCTGAGCGTTAAACGACTCAACGTGTCCTACGGCGGCATTCATGCGGTCAAAGGCATCGATTTTACGGTCAACGCCGGCGAACAGGTCACGCTGATCGGCGCCAACGGCGCGGGCAAGACCTCCAGCCTGCGGGCGCTGACCGGGCTGCAGCCGTTCGAGGGCGACATCCTGTTCGACGGCCGTTCGATTCGCGGCATGGCGCCGCACCGCTTGCTGCAACAGGGGCTGGTGATGGTGCCGGAAGGTCGCGGCATTTTCACCCGCCTGACGGTGCGAGAAAACCTGCAGCTGGGCGCCTATGCGCGGCGTGACAAACCGGCGGTACGGCACGATTTCGAACGGGTATGCGCCACCTTCCCGCGCCTGAACGAACGCCTGAACCAACCGGCCGGGCTGCTTTCGGGCGGCGAGCAGCAGATGGTGGCGATGGGCCGTGCGCTGCTCAGCCGCCCGCGCCTGTTGATATTGGACGAGCCGTCGATGGGGCTGGCGCCGATTGTGGTGGAAGCCATTTTTTCGGTCATCAAACAGCTTGCGCGTGACAGCGTCACGCTATTGTTGGTCGAGCAAAACGCCCGCCTGGCGCTGGAATCCACCGATCGCGCCTATGTGCTGGACAGCGGCAACCTGAGCCACAGCGGCCGCTCCGCCGACATGCTGGACGATGAAAAAATCAAACAGATCTATTTGGGTGAATAACCGTTGTTACCTTTAACCGCACCAGGAGTATGACATGCAGCAGAACTTTCGCATCAAGCCGTTGGCGCTGGCCGCCATGACGATGATCCTGAGCCTCCCGGCGCTGGCGGACGACACCGTGCTGATCGGCCTGGCCGGGCCGCTGACCGGCCCTTCCGCGCGCATCGGCAAAGATCTCGAAAACGGCGCGCGGCTGGCGATCGCCGACGCCAACGCGCAAAAGCCGACGCTGAACGGCAAACCGGTCACCTTCAAATTGCTGTCCGAGGACGATCAGTCCGATCCGCGCACCGCCGTGGCCGTCGCGCAGCGTTTGGTGGACGAAGGCGTCGCCGGCGTGGTCGGCCACTGGAACACCGGCACCAGCATCCCGGCGGCACGCATCTATCACGACGCCGGCATCGCCCAGGTGGCGCCGGTCGCCACCGGCCACGGCTACACGCAACAAGGCTTTGACACCAGCTTCCGCGTGATGGGCCACGACGACGACGGCGGCAACTATGCCGGGCAGTATGCGGTGAAAACGCTGAAAGCCCAGCGCATCGCGGTGATCGGCGATCGCACCGCCTTCGGCCAGGGCCTGGCGGACGAGTTCATCAAATCGCTGCAGGCCCAGGGCGTGCAGCCGGTCACCCGCGAATACGTCGACGACAAGACCGTCGATTTCAGCGCCGTGCTGACCACCGTGCGCAGCAAAAACGCCGATCTGATCTTCTTCGGCGGCGTGGACTCCCAGGCGGCACCGCTGGCACGCAAACTGAAACAGCTGGGCATGAACGCGCAGCTGATGGGCGCAGGCGGCTTTGTCAGCCAGACCTTCCTGACGCTGGCGCAGCATGAAGGCGAAGGCGTCGTCGCGTTGGAGCCGGGGCTGCCGCTGGAACAGATGCCGGGCGGCAAGGCGTTTGAACAAGCCTACCGCGACCGTTACCACACCCACATCGAACTGCATGCGCCCTTCGCCTACGACGCCACCCGGGTGCTGATCGCCGCCATCGAACAGGCCGGCTCGGCCAATCCGGCCGATTACCTGCCGAAACTGCGCGCCATCCATTATCAGGGCGTGACCGGCGCCATCGCCTTCGATGCGCAGGGCAACCTGCAACAGCCGAGCTTCACCCTGTACCGGGTAGTGGACGGCAAATGGCAACCGCAAACCGTGTTGGGCGGCGCCAAACCACAATAAATCAAGAGGAGCAAGGCGATGAGCTGTGCAAACAACGAGTTGGGCATTTTGGCCCGCAGAAAGATCGAAGCGGAGATCATCAAACCGATCTACCAGATCCTGGTGCGTGAAATCGGCAAAGCGCGCGCTCAGGCGGTGATCGGCGAAGCCATCGAGAACGCCGCCATCGCGGCGGGCAAACACTTCGCCGCACAGGAACCGAACGGCGCGGATCTGCGCAGCTTCGCCGCCTTGCAGTACCTGTGGGAAAAAGACGACGCGCTGCGCGTTGAGGTGATCAACCAGGACGAACAACACTTCGACTATAACGTCACCCGCTGCCGCTACGCCGAGATGTACCACGAGATGGGGCTGGGGGAAATCGGCCACCTGCTCTCCTGCGCGCGCGACAGCCAGTTTATCGTCGGCTATGCGCCGGAAGTCGAGCTGCAGCGCAGCCAAACCATCATGTCCGGCGCCCCCTGCTGCGATTTCCGCTACACCGCCAAAACGCCGGGAGAAGAGCAATGACGTATCGGGTCAACGGCGAGCGCCTGTGGCAAAGCCTGCACGCGATGGCGCAGTTCGGCGCCATCGCCGACAACGGCGTCACCCGGCTGGCGCTCAGCGAAGAGGATCGCCAGGCGCGCGACCAACTGCGTCTGTGGGCGCTGGAGGCCGGTTGCAGCGTGCGCGTCGATCGAATGGGCAACATGTTCCTGCGCCGCGAAGGCGCGCGCCCCGAGCTGGCGCCGGTGGTCACCGGTTCTCACGGCGACTCGCAGCCCCGCGGTGGCCGTTTCGACGGCATCTACGGCGTGCTGGCCGGGTTGGAGGTGATTCGCAGCCTTAACGATCGGCAGATCGTCACCGAACGCGCAATTGAAGTGATCAACTGGACCAACGAAGAAGGCGCTCGCTTCGCGCCGGCGATGATCGCCTCCGGCGTGTTCGCCGGGGTCTTCGAGCTGGAATACGGTCTGACGCGCCGCGACGAGCACGGCGTCAGCCTCGGCGACGCGCTGGAACGCATCGGCTACGCCGGCGAACACCCGGTGGGCGGCACGCCGATCCATGCCGCCTTCGAGCTGCACATTGAGCAGGGGCCGATTCTGGAAGCGGAGCACCTCGACATCGGCGTGGTAACCGCCGCACAGGGGCAGCGCTGGTACGAGCTGGAGGTCGTCGGCTTCAGCGCCCACGCCGGCACCACGCCGATGGATCGCCGCCGCGACGCCCTGCTGGGCTTCACCGAGCTGGTGACGGCGGTCAACCGCATCGGCTGGGATTTCGTGCCCGACGCGCGCGCCACGGTGGGCATGGCGCAAATTACCCCCAATTCACGCAACGTGGTGCCGGGCCGGGTCTTTTTCAGCGTCGAATTCCGCCATCCGCAGGAGTCAATTCTGGAACAGATGGAGCAGCGCCTGCTGGCGGCGGTAAACCACGTCAACGGCGGCGGCCTGACCGCTCGCGCCGAGCGCATTTTCCAGTATCCCCCGATCGCTTTTGATCGGGGCTGCATCGACAGCGTACGTCATGCCGCGCAAGCGTTGGGTTACCGCCATCGCGACATGATTTCCGGCGCTGGCCACGATGCCTGTTACCTTAACCGCGTCGCCCCCACCGCCATGATTTTCATTCCCTGCGTGGACGGCATCAGCCACAACGAGCGGGAAGACATCACCCCCGCCTGGGCAACCGCCGGCGCCGACGTGTTGCTGAACGCCCTGCTGGCGCACGCCGGCGCCTGATCCCCGCCCCGGTTTTTCGCCGGGGCAAAAAATATTCAACAAAACGGTTGAATATTAGCCCGCCTGTTCTATATTCAACCATATGGTTGAATTATCTTCCTCACAGCTGGACGCCATTTTTCATGCGCTGGCCGACCCGACCCGCCGCTCGATGTTACGTGCGCTGGCCGGCGGTGAGCGCAGCATCGGCGAACTGGCCGCGCCGCTGCAGATGTCGTTCGCCGGCGCCTCCAAGCACGTGAAAGCACTGGAACATGCGGGCCTGGTGCAACGCACCGTGCAAGGAAGAAACCATATCTGCCGGCTCGAACCCGAGCCTATGGCGCAGGCCATGCACTGGCTGCAAACCTATGAACATTTCTGGACTGAACGGCTGAATGCGCTCGAACAGGCGCTGCTGCAGCCCGAACAGCTTCCTCCCAAGGAGTGAACCATGAATGATTACGGCATGATTATCGAACCCGGTACGCTGCGCATCCAGCGGCTGCTGCCCGGCCCCATCGAGCGGGTGTGGGCTTACCTGACCGAATCCGACAAGCGCGCCACCTGGCTGGCGGCCGGCGCCATGACGTTGGAGAACGGCGCGCCGCTGGAGCTGGAATTTCGCAACTCCGATCTGGCGGGCGAGCACGAACCCCCGCCGGCCAAGTACAAACAGCACGGCGGCTGCGTCAGCAACCGCGGCCACATCACCTGCCTGTTCCCGCCGCGCCTGCTGAGCTTTACTTGGGCCGAACAGGATCAGGGCCGCCCTTCCGAGGTGACCTTCGAACTGACGGAACAGGGAAGCGCCGTGCTGCTGACGGTCACCCACCGGCGTTTGGCCAACCGCGACGAGATGCTCAGCGTCGCCGGCGGCTGGCACACCCATCTGGATATCCTGCTGGATCGTCTGCACGATCGGGCGCCGCAGCCGTTCTGGAGCACCCATGCCCGGCTGGAAGAAGAGTACCGCGCCCGCCTGTAATTACGACTCGTCCCTGCGCCTGAACGCCAGATAACCGGCGATCAGCGTAAAACTGCCGACCAGCAACACCAGCAGGATAAAACCGTGGTGATTGCTGGCCAGCGGGATCCCCCCCACGTTCATGCCGAAGAAACCGGCGACGATATTGATCGGCAGCGCCAGCACGGTGATCACCGTCAGCGTGTAGAGCGTGCGGTTATTCTGCTCCATCAGCTTGGCGCCCAGCTCCTCCTGCAGCAGCCGGATGCGTTCGGTCAGGCTGGCGAGATCGTTCAACACCACGGTGAACTCTTCGGTAAACTGCCGCAGATCCTGTACCACCTCACGGCTCAGCCAGGTCGGTGGCCGGTTCAACAGGCGAAACAGCGCGGCCGGCTCCGGCGCCAGCAGGCGCTGAAAGCGCAGCAGCATGCGGCGCATGCGCCCCAGCTCGGCGCGGTTGCGTTTGACGCGGCGCGTCAGCAGGCGGTCCTCGATGGTATCGACATACTGGTTGGCCTGCCGCACCACCTGTTCCAGCACGTCTTCCTGCTCTTCCAGCAAATGCGCCAGCAGTTCGGTGGACGAGGCCAGCTGCAGCGCCGTCAGGCGGCCGAGCAGCCGTTCAATGAGTCGCACCGGTTTATGGCGCACGGTCACCACCAGCCCGCGGCAGCAATAGAGCCACAGCGTCGCCGTTTCCGGGTTGCTGTCCTCGGGGTGGAAGATCACATCGTTGAGCACCGCGAACAGATCGTCGCCCTGGCGCTCGATGCGCGTGGTGTGGGAACCGTGGCGAATCTCGTGGAAGAAAAAATCGGAAATGGCGAAATGATTTTTCAACCACTTCTCCGCCGCCGCGTGGTTGAGATTGAGGTGCAGCCAGATAAAACCGTCGCCGGGCGGCAACGTCTGGTAGGCCTGGCAGACCTGCTGCGAGTTCAGGCGCCTCGGCGGCTCACCGGAACGAAACACATGGCCGTAGATCAGCCCGGTTACTTCATCATCAAAATCCAGCTTGTGCATCTTTTCCGCTAACCGTTGCACCATAACGCCCTATCCTGCCTGTTGCCGTTAACCCAAGACCGTCCCCGCTGTTATAACAATCTTTATTTATCGGCGTTAATGATTTTCGCCGTTCCCGATGATTAATATTTTCGTCATAAAAAAGCCACATTCATTCAGAATACTTTTCAGGCGACAGCTACCGCATCCAATCCTCTCAGGAAGGTCATTATGAGCGATAACAGCGCCGTTCAAACGGGCGTGCCGGCCGCCTCCAGCCTGCCCAAACTGCATCAAAAGAACAGTCGACTCACTGTTCTTTTTTTTGTGTTCTTATTAATTCTGGGGATCGCGTTCGCCGGGGTGAACTTATTTAACGACGTCAGCGACGCCGGCGCCGTCTATACCAGTTACGTTCCGTTTTTATTATTGGGGCTGGCGCTATTGATTGCGCTGGGCTTTGAATTCGTCAACGGCTTCCACGATACCGCCAATGCGGTCGCAACGGTGATTTACACCCACTCGCTTTCGCCGATGGTCGCCGTGGTGTGGTCCGGTTTCTTCAACTTTCTCGGCGTGTTGCTCTCCAGCGGCGTGGTGGCCTTCGGCATCATTTCGCTGCTGCCGGTCGAGCTGATCCTGCAGGCCGGCACCGGCAACGGTTTCGCCATGGTGTACGCCCTGCTGTTCTCCGCCATCATCTGGAACCTCGGCACCTGGTGGCTCGGGCTGCCCGCCTCGTCGTCGCATACGCTGATCGGCTCGATTATCGGCGTCGGCGTCGCCAACGCCCTGATCCACGGCCGCACCGGCACCAGCGGCGTGGACTGGGGCCAGGCGATCAAGGTGGGCTACGCGCTGCTGCTGTCGCCGGTGATCGGCTTCGTGTTCGCCGGCCTGCTGCTGCTGGCGCTGAAGCTGTTCGTCAAGAACCGCCAGCTGTACAGCGCCCCTAAGGGCAATACCCCGCCGCCGCTGTGGATCCGCGGGCTGCTGATCCTCACCTGCACCGGCGTTTCCTTCGCGCACGGTTCCAACGACGGCCAGAAAGGCATGGGCCTTATCATGCTGATCCTGGTGGGCACCATGCCGATCGCCTACGCCCTGAACCGTTCGATGCCGCCGGAGCAGATTCCCCGGGTGGCGGCGCTGGCGGAGGTGACCCAAAACCAGCTGCTGCGCCAGTTCCCGGCCGGCGGCCAAACGCCGCCGCGCGAGGTGCTGACCGGCTATGTGCGCACCAGCGAGCTAACGCCGGAGGTGGTGCCGGCGTTGGCGCAGCTGGCCGGTGCGATCGGCGATCAAATCCGTCAGTACGGCTCGGTCGACAAGATCCCGGCGCAGGCGGTGTCGAACACCCGCAACGACATGTATCTGGCGTCCGAGACCATCAAGCACCTGAAGGCAGAGCATCAGCTGCAGATCAATCCCGACGCGCAGCGCAACCTCGACGCGCTGAAGGGCGAACTCGACAACGCCACCCGCTTCATTCCCTTCTGGGTGAAAGTGGTGGTGGCGATTGCGCTGGGGCTCGGCACCATGGTCGGCTGGCGCCGCATCGTGGTGACGGTGGGCGAAAAGATCGGTAAATCGCACCTGACCTACGCCCAGGGCGCCAGCGCCGAACTGGTGGCGATGACCACCATCGGCGCGGCCGACGCCTTCGGCTTGCCGGTTTCGACCACGCACGTCCTGTCGTCCGGCATCGCCGGCACCATGGCCGCCAACCGCTCCGGGCTGCAGATGGCCACCCTACGCAATCTGCTGATGGCCTGGGTGCTAACCCTGCCGGCCTCGGTGCTGCTGTCGGCGGTGCTGTACTGGATCTTCAACCATTTCTAACACCGGGCCGATACGGAGAAAATCTGATGACCATGCATGAAGTCAACCGCGATGACGGTTTCAACCAGCGCCTGCTGCAAGAGTTTTACGACAGCTACGACGAAGAGCTGGAAATGGAGCTGGACGACCTGCGCTTCGACGCGGCAGAAGTCGACAGCGACGCGAAGAAAGCCTGGCGCAAGCAGTACTTCCGCGAGTTGCTGCGCCTGCAGGGCGAGCTGGTGAAGCTGCAGGATTGGGTGATGCGCACCGGCCACCGGCTGGTGATCATCTTCGAAGGCCGCGACGCCGCCGGCAAGGGCGGCGTGATCAAGCGCATCACCCAGCGCCTCAACCCGCGCACCTGCCGCGTGGCGGCGCTGCCGGCGCCGAACGATCGCGAACGCACCCAGTGGTATTTTCAGCGTTATATCGCGCATCTGCCGGCCGCCGGCGAAATGGTGCTGTTCGACCGCAGCTGGTATAACCGCGCCGGCGTGGAGCGCGTGATGGGCTTTTGCAACGACGAAGAGTATGAGGAGTTTTTCCGCAGCGTGCCGGAATTCGAAAAAATGCTGACGCGCAGCGGCATCCAAATCGTCAAATACTGGTTTTCAATCACCGATGAGGAGCAGGAGCTGCGTTTCCTCAGCCGCATTCACGATCCGCTCAAGCAGTGGAAGCTCAGCCCAATGGATCTGGAAAGCCGCCGCCGCTGGGAGGACTACACCGAGGCCAAAGAAATCATGTTAGCGCGCACTAACATTGCCGAAGCGCCCTGGTGGGTGGTTCAGGGCGTCGACAAGAAAAAGGCCCGCCTGAACTGCATCACCCACCTGTTGCAGCAGGTGCCTTATGAGGAAGCCGAAGGCAACGTCATCACGCTGCCGCAGCGCAAACGCAGCCCGGAATACCACCGTAGCCCGGTGCCGGACAACATGGTGGTGCCGGAAATCTACTGACCTTAGCGCAGAGAGGCGGCTACCGCTTCTCTGCGCTAATACAACGCTTTGATTTCTCTCACGCTAAGGGGCTAAACCCCATGTTAAAGTGGTTGCTTTCCATTTTGACAGGAGTCTTCCATGCGCCAGCGCATCATTGTCTGCCCGCTGATTGAAAACGATAACGCCTTCCTGCTGTGCAAAATGGCGGCGCACAAGGGCGTGTTCCCCGGCCAATGGGCACTGTCCGGCGGCGGCGTCGAGCCGGGTGAACAGATAGAACAGGCACTGCGGCGCGAAGTGCGCGAAGAGCTGGGCGCCGCGCTGATCCTCGACAGCATCACGCCCTGGACCTTCCGCGACGATGTGCGCATCAAAACCTACGCCGACGGCAGCCGGGAGCAAATCTACATGATTTACCTGATTTTCGACTGCCATGCCGCCAACCGCGACGTGACGATCAACGACGAGTTCGACGACTACGCCTGGGTGCCGCGCGAGCGTCTCGCGGACTACGATTTGAACGAGGCCACCCGCTTGACGCTGCAACAAAAGGGATTGTTGTAACAGTTTGAGCGATTATCGCCCTATTTTCTTCACATTTGCCGGGCAGACTCTTTTGATATTTTTTAATCACTTAGGGTCACTATTGCCGCCGTTATGCTTTTATCTCACGCTTTTCTCCGTCTGCCCGCCCGGCGCTTCGGCGCCGCCCTCCTGTTCAGCCTGCTGTTCGTTTTGGCGCCCGTGCATGCCGCTGCGCCGCCGCTGGTGCTGAACGCCAAATCGGTGCTGGTCGTCAATCAACGCACCGAAAAGACGCTCTATCAGAAGCAGCCGAACCGCGTGCTGCCGATCGCCTCGCTCACCAAGCTGATGACCGCCATGGTCGCCCTGGACAGCAAACGCCCGATGGGCAGCAGGCTGAAAGTCACCGCCGCCGATCGCGATCTGCTGAAGAAAACCCACTCGCGCCTGACCATCGGCTCGGTGCTCAGCCGCCGCGACATGCTGCACATCGCCCTGATGTCTTCGGAGAACCGCGCCGCTGCGGCGCTGAGCCGCAGCTATCCTGGCGGACGCAAGGCCTTCGTGGCGAAAATGAATCAGAAAGCGCGCGCCATCGGCATGAAACGCGCCCGCTTCTACGATCCGACCGGGCTGACGCCGCGCAATGTGGCGACCGCCAACGATCTGCTGAAGATGGTCAATCACGCCTATCGTTATCAGTCAATTCGCCGCTTCAGCACCGACAAGCAGCAGATCGTGCGTCCTGGCCGCGGCCAACTGGTCTACCGCAGCTCCAACGGCCTGATCAACAACCCAGCCTGGAAGATCCAGCTGCAGAAAACCGGCTTTACCGACGAGGCCGGCCACTGCCTGGTGATGCGCACCACCATCAAAGGGCAGCCGGTGGTGATGATCCTGCTCGGCGCGCAGTCGCGCTACGGCCACTACCGTGACGCCATTCGTCTGAAGGCCTGGCTCGAAGGATAATATCGCGGCGCTTTACCGATCTGCGCATATCCAAATTCGTTTTGGATCAATGGAATATCCTATCGCCAATCAGTATTAAGGCGCGCGCCGCCCGCATGGTATTTGTCAGGCATATCTGATGAGGAAAGGAGCGGGAAAATGGCTTATGCCTTGAGCATATTGGAAAAGAGTCCGATCGCCGACGGGGAAAGCGCCGCTCAGGCGCTGGCGCGCACGCTGCATCTGGCGCAGCAGGCGGAACGCTGGGGCTATCGGCGTTTCTGGCTGGCGGAGCACCACAACACGCCGCAGCTCGCCTGCCCGTCGCCGGAAGTGCTGATCGGCTACCTGCTCGGCCAGACGTCGCGCATTCGCATCGGCTCCGGCGGCGTGATGCTGCAACACTACAGCGCCTACAAGGTGGCCGAAAACTTTAACCTGCTGGCGGCGCTGGCGCCGGGGCGCGTCGATCTCGGGGTGGGCAAAGCGCCCGGCGGGCTGCCGCTCGCCACCCAGGCGTTGCAGGCCGCTCATGACCGACAAAACAAACCGGCTTTCCCGCAGCAGCTGTCGCAGCTGACCGCCTATCTGAACGACGACGCCGAGCCAGGATTGAGCGCCACACCGCTGCCGCCGCACGCCGCCCAGCGCTTTCTGCTCGGCGCCAGTAAAGAGAGCGCGACGCTGGCGGCCGAATCCGGCTGGGCCTTCGTGTTCGCCGCGCATCTTAACGGCAATCCGCAGGATATCCGCGAGGCGCTGGCGCACTACACCGCACTGAGCGGCGGCCGCAAGGCGCTGCTGGCGGTAGCGGCGATCGCGGCGCCAAGCGCGGAACAGGCCGCGGCGCTGGCGGCGGATATACAGCAATATCGCGTGCACGTCGCCGGTGAGCAGAGCGTGACCGTCGGCAGCCTGGCGCAGGCCGAGAGTTTCGTGCAGCAGGCCGGCGCCACCGACTACCGCATCGAACCGCGGGAAAGCCATATTCTGCTCGGCACCGCGCCGCAGGTGCATCAGCAACTGGCGCAGCTGCAGCAGCGGTACGGCGTGGACGAGTTCATCATCGACACGCCGATCGCCGAACCGAGCGCCCGGCTCACCTCACTGCAGCTGCTGGCGGAGGAGAGCCTGACGCCGGTCTAGTTGATCGCCGCGCTGGCCCGCATGGCATCGGCCAGATCCTGCGCCAGCGGCGCCAATTGCGCCGGCGCCACGTTGGCCAGGCTGACGCGGATCGCAGGATCGCTCTTCAGACGAAAAGGCTCGCCGCCCTGCACCAGCCACCCCCGCTGCGCCATCAGCTGCGCGGCGGCGGTTTCCGACCGCACCGGCAACCACAGGTGCAGCCCTTCACCTACCGCCAGCGCCGTGTGATTCAGCGCGTTGAGCCGTTGCACCAGTTCATCCCTTCTGGCCTGATACGCCTGCTGCGCCCGCTGCAGCTGCCCTTCCTGCAAGGCCTGCCCCCACAGCCTGGCGGCAATCTGCTGCAAGATATGGCTGACCCAGCGCTCGCTAATGTACTGATCGGCGCGCATTGCCTGCAGCAACGTCGGGTTGCCGCAGGCCAGCGCGATGCGCAGATCCGGGCTGAGAAACTTGCTCAGCGACAGCACGTACAGCCCGCGATCGCCGTCGAACGGCAGATGCAGCGGCTGCTGCGACAGCGGGCCCCAGAAGTCGTCGACGATCGCCAGACACTGCGGATTTGCGCTGAGAAAACGCCGCCACTGCTGCGCGCGTTGCGCAGAGAGCGAGGCGCCGGTCGGATTGTGGGCGCGCGGCGTCAGGATCACCGCGCCCGCCGCTCCGCTTTCCGGCAACCGCCCCCCCTGTTCATCCATCGCCAGCGGCAGCGGCCGCAGACGCAGGTGGCGCAGCAGCGTCAATAGCGGCGGCCAGCAGGGATCTTCCACCCACACCGCCGCGCCCGGCTGCATATGGCAGCACAGCGCCTTTTCCATCGCGTCCAGCGCGCCGGAGAACACCGCCGGTTCCCCCAGCGTGACGCCCTGGCTGCCGAGCCACTCGCGCCCCAGGCCGGTCAATACCGGCAGATCGCCGCTGATGTCATAGCCGTTTTGCTGCGGGAACGCCTCCGCCGCGCCCAGCGCCAACGCCGGCAACAATGCGGCATCCAGATTGCCGCTGGCCAGATCGCACATTCCCGCCGGCACCTGGCGCGGCGTATAGGCCGCACTCACCGCCGCCAGCGGCGGTTCCAGCACCACCGTTCCCGCCCGCCCACGCGTCGCCACCAGACCGGCATCGCGCAATCGGGCGTATGCGCTGGCGACGGTATTCGGATTGACCTCCAGCTCCGCCGCCAGCTGGCGTACCGGCGGCAACAGCTCGCCCGGCCGCAGCGCGCCGTCTTTGATGCGTGCGGCGATCTGCTCGGCAATCTGGACAGCGCCGCCGCCTTTTGCATACAATGAAGTCATACATAAATCCTTTTGTACTAGTTCAAAATAGATTAACAGCTTCCGCGGCCAAAAGTAAGGGGTTCCATGGATAAACATTACGTGCTCGACATTCAGTATGCAGGAAAGGCCTTTGCCCGCCTGCAGATGTTCACGCCCTGGGCGGCCGATCAGCTGGAGCAGGCGTGCGCGCTGTTCCCGGCCGCGCAGGGTTATCAGGTACAGCTCAGCCAGGTCAGCGAACGCCGCATCGTCTACCAGAGCGGCGCGCAAGGCATCGCGGTGCTGGGCGAGTCGCTGGCGCTGACGCCGTTCACCCACGCTCACGAGGTTAAACAATGAAAAAAGCCGTCGCCATTCGACACGTCAATTTTGAAAACCTGGGCATCCTCGGTTCCCTGCTCTCGCTGCGCGGCTATCAGATCGACTATTACGATGCCGGCCGCGATGATATTCGTGCTATCAATAATGAAGAGACCGATCTGTTGGTGGTGCTCGGCGGGCCGATCAGCGCCGCCCAACACTTTTCCGGCGCGCAGCGCTATGATTTTCTCGACCATGAATTGGCGCTGGTCAAACAGCGGCTGGCGCAGCGGCGGGCGACCCTTGGGGTGTGTCTCGGCGCGCAGGTGATCGCCCAGGCGTTGGGCGCCGACGTGATCTCGCTCGGCGTCAAAGAGATCGGTTTCGCCCCGCTGACCACGCTCACGGCGCAAGACGACTCGGTGCTGGCGCCGCTGGCCGATACGCCGGTGCTGCATTGGCACGGTGATATGTTCATGATCCCGGAGGGCGCCCGCTGCCTGGCCGGCACGGCGGTTTGCCCGCATCAGGCCTTCGACTATCAGGGGTTCGCGCTCGGCCTGCAGTTCCATCTGGAGGCGGATCATCGCGATATCGAACGCTGGCTGATTGGCCATGCCTGCGAACTGGAACTGGCCGGCATCGCGCCCCAGAGCCTGCGCGAACAGGCGGCGCGCCACGGCGCACAGCTGGAACAACGCGCGCGGCAGGTGTTCGCCCGCTGGCTGGATAATAACGAACCAAGGATGTAACTCATGCAACAGACTTCACCCTTGCGATCACCGCCCATCGACGTGATCAGCATTCAATCTCAGGTGGTCTACGGCAGCGTCGGCAACGGTATCGCCTACCGCGCCCTGCTGAAAAAGGGGCTGGAAGCGCTACAGGTGCCCAGCGTGCTGTTCGGCTGCCCGCCCTATTACGGCAAGCCGCACGGCGGCGTCATCTCCGGCGAGTGGTTCGGTGGTTTTCTCGACGATCTGATCGCCCGCGGCGTGATGAAGCGCGCCCGGGCGGTGATCGTCGGCTACCTGGGCGACGTGATGCAGTGCCATATTCTGGCCAACTGGCTGCAGCGGGTGCGCGCCCTCAATCCGCAGATAAAAATCTATATCGATCCGGTGATGGGCGATTACGGCGAAGGGATCTACGTGGATGAGCGCATCGTCAACTGCTATCGCTCACCGTTCCTGCGGCTGGCCAACGGCCTGACGCCGAACGGCTTCGAACTGGAGCAGCTGTGCGGCCGGCAACTGAGCAGCCAAGAGCAGACGCAGCACGCCGCGCAGGCGCTGTTGAACGACACCACCGAATGGGTGCTGGTCACCAGCGCGCCGGGCGTGGCGCAGCACGAAGACGAAGTGGGATTGATGCTGGTCACCCGGCAGGAAACGCAGTGCTTTACCCATCCGAAGGTGAAATCGGCGGTCAAAGGCACCGGCGATCTGTTCGCCGCACTGCTGGTGAGCCATCTGCTGCACGGCGCCGCGCTTGACGCGGCCGTGGTCGCCGCCGGCGGCGAAGTGTGCGACGTGCTGGCCGAAGCGGCGCATTTCGGTTGGGAAGAGATCGGCAGCCTGCGGGCGTTACAGCCGTAAGGCCAGTGGAGAGTCAGGGGCAGCGTGCCGCCCCTGATAAATATCAGCGTTTTTTCTTTTTGTTGAAATCCAGCTCGAAGGCGAACACCGCGCTTTGAATTTTGCGCTCCATCGCCAGCCCCAGCTTGAGGAAACGGCACGACAGGCGCGAGAAGTGCACCACCTGATCGTTATCGTCGGTTTCCTGATCGTCGTTGACCACCACCAGCCCCATGTTGACCTTGAAGCTGCCGTAGCTGCCCAAATCCAACTCCGCTTTCTTGAACTGCAGGCCCGGCTGGAAGAAATCCGGCAGCGGGCCGTCGAAACGCAAACCGACGCCGCCGGCGGACAGATCGTGGATCCGCAGCTCATAAGGCGTGCCGTCCGGGTATTCGCCGGTACAGAAGAATTGGCGCCAGTGCGGCGTGGTGATGCGGAACTGGCGGCGGCGCTGGATGTAAACCAACTCCTGCGGCAGCCGGGTCGAGCAGGCCTGGACGCCCTGATGTTCGGTCAGTTCCGCCTGGCCGACGGAAAACTCGATTTTGGCGTCGTTGCTTTCAATCACGATGGTGCAGGCGCCGTCGATGGCGTTTTCCGCTTCCTCACCGCTAAACACGATATTGTCCGGCCCGACGCTCAATAACAGACTTTGAAACCGGTGCTGCTGATTTTCTACGCGCAGCGGCGTGCGTTGTTTGCAAATTTCACGCAGAATCGCCAGAACTTCAAAACGCTCCCGTTTGATAAACAGTCCGTTATCGCTGTGCTCCACACGTCTCTCCTGACTTTTTTTCTAATGACGTATTACGTATTCCTTACGGTTATCATCTCTGGGAATATTCCTAAAGTCAAATTTGCCAGCGCTGCCAGGCCTGCGGCAGCAGGCGTGCGAAACGTTTCGCCCACGCCTGTTGCCCACGTTCGTCGGCGATCAGATCCTGGCGGATTTCGATGCCGACATAAGGCAAACCGCGGCGTTCCGCATGGACCGGCAACGTGTAGTCGGTGGCATCGGTCATCGCATAGGGTTCGTTGATCCCCACCTGCAAATCTCCCTCTTCGCGCAGCAGCTCGGCCAACAGATGGGCAAATTCCGGGTAGCGGTTAAACAGCAGCCCCACCTGCCAGGGGCGCGATGCCCCTTTGAACACCGGCGTGAAACTGTGCATGGCGATCACCGCCGTCGGCAGTTCGCGCAGTTGGCGTTGCCCCAGATGATCGTCGATGGCGTGGTGATACGGCAAAAACACCTCGCGCTCGCGCGCCAGCGCGTGCTCGGCGTCGATACCGATATTGCCGGGGATCGGCGTCAGCTCGGACAAATGCGGGATCGAGCTGGCGATGCCGGGCGCCCGGTTGCAGTCGATCACCAGCCGTGAGTAACGCTGGTGGATCAGCGTGGCGTCCAACTGGCGGCTCAGATGGCGCGACACGCTCAGCGCGCCGATGTCCCAGCCGATGTGGCGTTCGATCTCCCCCGGCGGCAAACCGAGGTCGCCGAGGGATTGCGGGATCGCCTTGCCGGCGTGATCGCACAGCAGCAAAAAGGGCGCTTTGCCGCGCGGGATTTCAACGGCGGCGGCAGAGGGTTCGTCGGCGGACAATAACGGCGGGATAAACGAGTGAGGCATGACGGGCTCCGGCGGTGGAAAGCAAAACGTTTATCGTAGCGCTATCCCGTCGCCGGCCCCAAGGTCGTGCTTAGATCAAAAAGGCATGAGTCAGACTGTAGTCATGCCGTCTCGGCTGGCTGCGGCTGGTGCACCGCGATATAACGCTGATACCGCGACGGCTTGAGCCGCGTGGTATCCACCAGCACCAGCCCGTCGATGCAGTTGTTGAAAGCCGGATCGGTGCCGAAGTCGATAAACTGTACCCCGCCCGGCTCGCACAGTTCGGTGTACTGCTTGTACAGCGTCGGGATCGAGCAGCCGATATTGCTGAGCAGGCTCTTCAGCCGCACCAGATCTTCCTGGTAGTTATCCCCGGCAAACTGCGCCAGCACCTGCGGCAGCGACGCCGGATAAGGCCGGCGCGATTGCGCGAAAGCGTGGTCCGGCGAGAAATAGAGCCGATAGAAGGCGATCAGCAAATCGCGCGCCGCCAGCGGCATGCCGCCGGAGATCGACACCGGGCCGAACAGATAGCGATACTGTGGGTATTTCGCCAGGTAGGCGCCGATGCCCAGCCACAAATAGTCCAGCCCGCGCTTGCCCCAATAGGCCGGCTGAATGAAGCTGCGCCCCAGCTCGATGCCCTGCGCCAGGATCGGCTCCATATCGCGATCGTAGTGGAACAGGCTGTTGCTGTAGATGCTTTCCAGCCCTTTGCGTTCGATTTGTTCGGCGGTGGGGATAAAGCGATAGGCGCCGACGATCTCCAGCTCCTCCTCATCCCACAGCACCAGGTGGTAGTAATCGTCGTCATAGCTGTCCAGATCGCGGCGGCGGCCGGAGCCTTCACCTACCGCGCGGAAGGCGATCTCGCGCAGACGCCCCAGTTCGCGCAGGATCGGCGTGCGCGCTTCGTCGTGGCGGCGATAGAGGTAGATGGTTTTACCGTCCGGCGTTACCCCCAACCGCTCGCAGTTCGCCAACGCCTTTTTCAGCTCCAGACGCTCTTCCGGCAGCGCGATCGGCGATTCGCTGGCGAACAGCCCCGGCTTGCCCTGCCCCAGGCGATACACGTGGCGGCGAAAACGCTCCGCCAGATCCTTGGCGCTGGTGTGGCCGTCGTGCCAGCTGGCGAACGGCACGCGGCCGCCGACGCGGATCTTGATGCGCCCGCCCCGCTGCTGGAACATTTCGCGCACCAGCAGCAGCGTCGACAGCGGCCGGTAGACCAGCGAGGTAAAGTAGAACAGGTTGCTGTTGCGCGCGCTGATGTGGATCGGCACGATCGGCGCGCGCGCCTTGGCGGCCAGGCGCAGAAAACCGGTATGCCAGTGGCCGTCGCGGATGCCTTTCGGGCTCATGCGCGACACTTCGCCGGCCGGGAACAGGATCAGCGCGCCCTGATTGTCCAGCTGCCGCTGCATGCCTTCAATCTGTTTGCGGCTGGTTTTATAAGCGACGTTATCCACCGGCACGAACAGGTTGCGCAGCGGTTCGATGTAGGTCAGCAGCTGGCTGGCCACCACTTTCACATCCGGGCGCACCGCCGCGACGGCGCGCAGCAGCACCAGGCCGTCGAGCGAGCCGATCGGGTGATTGGCCACCAGCACCACCGGCCCCTGGCTCGGAATGTTTTCCAGATCGCCGTCCACCAGCTCGCAGCTGAGGTTGAAGTAGTCCACCACCTGCTCGATCAGATCGAGCCCTTTCAGGTGGGGATAGTCGGCGGCGAACTGTTTGAATTCTTTTTCGAAGAGAAGGGTTCTTAGCAGGCTGCGCTGCCAGGCAGGGGTATTGCGGTGTGGAAATGCATCTTGCAACAGAGAATCCAGGCTGAACATCGCGTTATCTCCTGACGTAGTCGCTGCAAACTTAAGCCAGAGCCGTGACTCTGACGTGTCAGTTACATGACAATAAAATGAATCCATCGACTATCAGGTATAGCAAAGTAATGAAGAATTGGGAGCGAAAGACGCATTTTCGTCCCCACTTGCCCTTACATCGGCGCCGGTAGCGGCGTACGCGGAACAGCACGGTTACGCGCGCCGGCATAAAAAAACAGTGAAAGCCCGGCGATTGTCGAATTACCGCTGCGGCTTTCGTCATCGGCAAACTGAATAAATAGACGCCGAGAATTGTCGACTGATAAATAACGAATTTGCCGTTTTCACTTTGCGTTGACACCGCTTTCGCTTGCCGCTCAATCGAAAGCAAAGATAAATATAACCAACTGATAGATATAAGTATTTTTAAAATAACCGATTGCATTTCAGCGTTTCGTTTGCTGTAATTCGCCATAACTAACTGAAAGCGTTCCGGTCGGTATCGCCGCGGCTTATTAAGCCGTGGTCGGGCACGGCTACCGGTAAATCAGGAGTTTGCGTTAATGCCCAATACCGCAAAACGCCGGGAATTAATTATCGACCCGCAGCAGTGCAGGATCGGTGCTTGCCTACAGGCGCTGCACCATTGAGGGAGCGACGTGATTATCGCCGACCGTTAACCAAGGCTTTTAAGGAGTTGTCATCATGAACGCGTATTTCTCTTACGAGGCGGATTGGCTGAAGCAGCGCAACGCCTGGCACACCGCCGCAGAGATTTGGCAGCAGCCGGATCTGTGGGCCGCGCTGCACCGGCAATTGCAGGATCAACAGGCGCAGTGGCAGCCGTTCCTGGCGCCGCTGCTGGCCAATCCGCGCCTGCAAATCGTGCTGTGTGGCGCCGGCAGCTCGGCGTTCGCCGGCCGCGCCCTGGCACCCTGGCTGCGCGAACGAACCGGCCGCGACGTGGCGGCCTACGGCACCACCGATATCGTCGCCAATCCGCGGCAGTATCTCGACCCTGAGCGGCCGACGCTGCTGGTCTCCTTCGCCCGCTCGGGCAACAGCCCGGAGAGCGTGGCGACGGTGGAGCTGGCCGACCAGCTGCTGCCGGAAAGCTATCACCTGATGCTGGTGTGCAACCCGGACAGCCGGCTGGCGCAGTATGCGCATCAGCGTGGCAACGTCTGTTCGCTGGTGATGCCGCAAGGCTCCAACGATCAAAGCTTCGCCATGACCTCCAGCTTCAGCTGCATGATGCTGAGCGCCGCGCTGTTGCTCGGCCCGGCTTCGCTCGAGGCCGCCCAGGCGCCGCTCAACGCCATGGTGCAGCGCTGCCGTACACTGCGCGAAACGCTGCAGCCGCAGGTGAAGGCGTTGGCCGCCAGCGGTTTCCGCCGTTATATCACCCTCGGCGGCAGCTGCTTTACCGGCCTCGCCGAAGAGGCCTCGCTCAAGATGCTGGAGCTGACCGCCGGCCGCATCGTTACGCGCTACGACTCGCCGCTCGGCCTGCGCCACGGCCCGAAATTCATGGTCGACGGCCAGACCCTGGTGGTGCTGATGTTCTCCCACGGCGACTACGCCCGCCAGTATGACCGCGATCTGTGGAACGAACTGCAGCGCGACGGGCTGGCGATGCAGTTGGTCGGGTTGACCGGCGAGCGCCAACCCCTGTCCGATGCCCTGCTGCCTATGCACGACGCGGCCGACGATATCTGGCTGCTGTTCCCGTATCTGCTGTTCACCCAGATGCTGGCCTTCGAGAGTTCGCTGGCGCTGGGGCTGACCCCGGACAATCCTTGCCCGACCGGCGAGGTCAACCGGGTGGTGAAAGGCGTGACGATTTACCGTTTTCCTTCCCCGGTGCTGTAAGGAGATCCCATGTATCTGATAGCCAACCGAGAAATGCTGCTCAAGGCGCAGCGTCAGGGTTACGCCGTCCCGGCGTTTAACGTCCACAATCTGGAAACCGTGCAGGTGGTGGCGGAAACCGCCGCCGAACTGCGCTCGCCGGTGATCATGGCCGGCACGCCCGGCACCTTCAGCTATGCCGGTACCGACTACCTGATCGGCATTTGCCAATCTGCCGCGCACCGCTACGATCTGCCGTTGGCGCTGCATCTGGATCATCACGAAGCGCTGGACGACATCGAGCACAAGGTGAAAAGCGGCATCCGCTCAGTGATGATCGACGGTTCGCATTTGCCGTTCGAGCAGAACATCGCCAAAGTGGCCGCCGCAGTGGCCCTGTGCCATCGCTACGGCGCCAGCGTGGAAGCGGAACTAGGGCGCCTGGGCGGGCAGGAAGACGATCTGATCGTCGATACGGCGGACAGCTTCTATACCGACCCGGCGGCGGCACGCGAGTTCGTCGCCGCCACCGGCATCGATTCGCTGGCGGTGGCGATCGGTTCCGCCCACGGCCTGTATCACGGCGAGCCGAAGCTGGACTTCGAGCGCCTGGCGCTGATCCGCGAACAGGTGGACGTGCCTCTGGTGCTGCACGGCGCCTCCGGCATTCCGGAAGCGATGGTCAAGCGCGCGATCTCGCTCGGCGTCTGCAAGGTCAACGTCGCCACCGAATTGAAAATCGCCTTCGCCGATGCGGTGAAAAGCTACTTTTCACAGCACCCGGATGCCAATGACCCGCGCAAATACATCGTCCCCGGCAAGCTGGCGATGAAAGAAGTGGTGGCGGAAAAGATCCGCATCTGCGGCAGCAGCGGTATGCTGTAATCCCCCGCTCGCCCCCGGTTCCTGCGGTTGCGCCACGGGGGCGAAAACATCCCGCCCTTTCCCGCTTTCCTGAGAGAAAGATCACAGCCTTTTACCCTGCCCGCGCCGGAAACCATTAACCGGTCTTCACTATGATCCAAATCATGGTTTTACTCACCCTACCTCCTTACTATCAAATTCATTGAATGCAGGCAGTAGGATTTTTGCCCATTCGTTTTTATTTCGTCAGGCGAAATAGCTTATTTTATGAAAACAAGGGCGCTTGTTTTTAATTGTCAGTGTTTTTTACTCTGAGAGGAACAGCGTATGAACCATTACTTAGCCGTATTAAGCGCATTGGTCATTCTGCCCTTCGCTCTGCAAGCAAAACCGCTTTCCGGCAGCCAGGTCGCCTCCGGCGTCGTGCGCTTCACCGGCGCCATTACCACCCCGGCCTGCACCATCACACATCAGGATGAACAGCTTGTCTCCAACTGCTTCGGCAAAGTGACCGAATATCAGAACGGATATATTTCCTCTTCGTTAAAAGAGATGCCAAAAGAATTAGTCTCTGCCGTCAGCAGCGAAATAGTGAATAACGATCCCCATTTAAAGCGCGTGACCATCAGCTATAAGTAACGCCAACGCGTTAATGCCTGGTGAAATAATAAACAGAACACAACTTGCCTTGATTACTTATAAATTTATTTTATAAATTCATCGGACAATGACTCCCCGGCTTACCCTGAGCCGGCTATTCGGGCAACCCTGCGGTTGCCCATCAGCATGTCCGAAATCCGCCATCGCTTCCCCCGCTTTCGTGCGATAATCGCCATACCAAACCGAGGAGTGATCCAGATGCAGACTTTTTTGATTGATCGTACCGCCACGCCGGTGGGAGAACTGGTGCTGATTGCCGATGAACAGGGGCGCCTGCGGGCGATTGACTGGACCGATCACGAAGCGCGCCTGATGAAGCTGCTGAATACCCACTACCGCGCCGATCGCTTCACCCTGCGCGAGCAGCGCGATCCCGGCGGCCTGACCGATGCGATGCAACGCTATTTCGCCGGTGAGCTCAACATTATCGATCGGCTGCCGGTGATGACCGCCGGCACCGAGTTCCAACGCACCGTGTGGCAACAGCTGCGCCAAATCCCGTGCGGCGAGATCCTGACCTACGGCCAGCTGGCGCAACGCATCGGCCGTCCGACCGCCTCGCGCGCGGTCGGCATGGCCAACGGTTCGAATCCGATCAGCATCGTGGTGCCCTGCCACCGGGTGATCGGTTCGCAGGGCGCGCTGACCGGCTATGCCGGCGGCGTACAGCGCAAGCAGTGGCTGTTGCAGCATGAAGGCTACCTGCCGAAAAGTTTGCTGTAGCCGCGGCGATGAGCTCATCCAGCGCCATTGTTTGGCGATGCTTAATAAAGCACGTTGCTCTACGCCGCACACGTGCCCGCTTTGGCACTATCAATAACTTGTGTGAATAAAACGCATAAGTCACAAATAATACTCATAACTTCAGTCCCATACAGAATAATCGGCGGCATGTGTGCGCAAAATTCGCACACAATACCCCTATTCATGCTAATGCCACCCTTATCAGCTGCTGCAAAAGATGTTAAAATTGACTCATATCAATTATTGAATGAGCGTAATCTATGATCCCGGAAAAACGCGTGATTCGTCGTATCCAGTCTGGTGGTTGTGCGATCCATTGCCAGGACTGCAGCATCAGCCAGCTGTGCATTCCTTTCACCCTTAATGCCCACGAGCTGGATCAGCTCGACAACATTATCGAGAGGAAAAAGCCCATCCAGAAAGGCCAGACCCTGTTCAAGGCCGGCGACGAGCTGAAGTCGCTGTACGCGATCCGTTCCGGGACCATCAAAAGCTATACCATCACCGAGCAAGGCGACGAGCAGATCACCGGCTTCCACCTCGCGGGCGATCTGGTGGGCTTCGACGCCATCGGCGGCCTGAAGCACCCGAGCTTTGCCCAGGCGCTGGAAACCTCGATGGTGTGTGAGATCCCGTTCGAAACCCTCGACGATCTGTCCGGCAAAATGCCTAACCTGCGTCAGCAGATCATGCGGCTGATGAGCGGCGAGATCAAAGGCGACCAGGACATGATCCTGCTACTGTCGAAGAAAAACGCCGAAGAGCGCCTGGCGGCGTTCGTTTACAACCTGTCGCGCCGCTTCGCGGAGCGCGGCTTCTCACCGCGTGAGTTCCGTTTGACCATGACCCGCGGCGACATCGGCAACTACCTCGGCCTGACGGTGGAAACCATCAGCCGCCTGCTGGGCCGCTTCCAGAAAAGCGAAATCCTCAGCGTGAAAGGCAAATACATCACCATCGAAAACGCCGACGCCCTGTCGGTGCTGGCCGGTACGCCGCGCATCAACGTGTCCGTTAACGCTTGATTCTCCTGCCGGATCAACATTTCACTGAAATTGTTGATCCGGCGCCGCTTCTGTTGTTGTTCTGTTTTTCAATGTTGGGTTACTCTGTAAATTAACAGACTGTTGATTTCAGCTGTAAGGAGGCCCTATGGCGAAGTATCAGAATCTTCTGGTGGCTATTGACCCCAATCAGGACGACCAGCCGGCATTGCGCCGCGCCGTGTACCTGGTGAAACGGAACGGCGGGCGCATCAAAGCCTTCCTGCCCATTTATGACTTCTCTTACGAAATGACGACCCTGCTCTCCCCGGACGAAAGAACGGCGATGCGGCAAGGTGTGATCAGCCAACGCGCCGCCTGGATCAACGAGCAGTGCCGCTTTTACCTCAACGACGGCGTGCCGATCGAAATCAAAGTGGTCTGGCATAACCGCCCCTTCGAAGCCATCATTCAGGAAGTGCTTTCCGGCCAGCATGATCTGCTGCTGAAAATGGCGCACCAGCACGACCGGCTGGAGTCGGTGATCTTCACCCCCACCGACTGGCACCTGCTGCGCAAATGCCCTTGCCCGGTGTGGATGGTAAAAGACCAACCCTGGCCAGAAGGCGGCAAAGCGCTGGTGGCGGTCAACCTGGCCAGCGAAGAACCCTATCACGACCCGCTCAATATCAAACTGGTGCAAGAAACCGTCGAACTGGCGCAGAACGTCAACCAGACCGAGGTTCACCTGGTCGGCGCCTATCCCGTTACCCCGATCAACATCGCCATCGAGCTGCCCGATTTCGATCCGAGCGTCTACAATGACGCCATCCGCGGCCAGCATCTGATCGCCATGAAGGCGCTACGGCAGAAATTCTGCATTAAGGAAGAGTTCACCCACGTGGAAAAAGGCCTGCCGGAAGAGGTGATCCCCGACCTGGCCGAACACCTGCAGGCCGGCGTGGTGGTTCTGGGCACCCTGGGCCGCACCGGCATTTCGGCGGCCTTTATCGGCAACACCGCGGAACATGTGATCGACCATCTGAAATGCGATCTGCTGGTGATTAAGCCGGAGAACTTCAACTGCCCGATCGAGGCGGATGAAGATGATGAGCACGACGACGAAGATTAGCCTTCACGCATAAAAAAACGGGCCGCTAATAAGCGGCCCATTTTTTTGGTTGCTCAACTACTTCTGCAATGCCCGCAGAATCGCTTCCACGCTGTCTTTGGCGTCGCCGAACAGCATCTGGGTGTTCTCCTTGAAGAACAGCGGGTTCTGCACGCCGGCGTAGCCGGTGTTCATCGAGCGTTTGAACGCGATCACGTTCTGCGCTTTCCACACTTCCAATACCGGCATGCCGGCGATCGGGCTGCGCGGATCCTCCAGCGCCGCTGGGTTCACCGTGTCGTTGGCGCCAATCACCAGCACGGTGTCGGTATCCGGGAAATCTTCGTTGATTTCATCCATCTCCAGCACCACGTCGTACGGCACCTTCGCCTCCGCCAGCAGCACGTTCATGTGGCCCGGCAAACGCCCCGCGACCGGGTGAATGCCGAAGCGCACCTTCACGCCGCGCGCCCGCAGTTTCTCGGTGATTTCCGCCACCGGATATTGCGCCTGCGCCACCGCCATGCCGTAACCCGGCGTGATGATCACCGAGGTGGAGTTCTTCAGCTGCTCGGCCACCTCTTCCGCCGTGGTTTCACGGTATTCGCCCATCTCTTCGGCGTCGCCGGTAGACGAACCGTCACTGCCGAAGCCGCCGGCGATCACGCTGATAAACGAGCGGTTCATCGCCTTACACATAATGTAAGACAGGATCGCACCCGAAGAACCCACCAGCGCGCCGGTGACAATCAGCAGATCGTTGCTCAGCATGAAGCCCGCCGCGGCCGCCGCCCACCCCGAGTAGGAGTTGAGCATCGATACCACCACCGGCATGTCGGCGCCGCCGATCGAGGCCACCAGATGCCAGCCGAACGCCAGCGCGATCGCCGTCATTAGCAGCAGCGTCACCACCTGCCAGCCCACGCTGTCGGTACGCACGAACGCCACCAGCAGCAGGAACGAGATCACCAGCGCCGCCAGATTCAGCTTGTGCCGGTTCGGCAGCATCAGCGGCTTGGAAGAAATGATGCCGCGCAGCTTGCCGAAGGCGACGATCGAACCGGTGAAGGTGACCGCGCCGATAAAGATGCCGAGGAACACTTCGGTCAGATGGATGTTCGCCATCACCGGCTCCATCGGCGCGCCGTGATCCAGGTAGCTGTTGAAGCCGACCAGCACCGCCGCCAGGCCAACGAAGCTGTGCAGCACCGCCACCAGTTCCGGCATTTCGGTCATCTCGACCTTCCTGGCCAGATAGACGCCGATCGAGCCGCCGATGATCATGGCGATGATGATCCAGCCGACGTTGCCGGAATCCGGCCCCAGAATGGTGGCGATCAGCGCGATCGCCATACCTGCGACGCCGAACAGGTTGCCCTGCTTCGACGTTTCATGGCGCGACAGGCCCGCCAGGCTGAAAATAAACAAAATAGCGGCAACAATGTATGCAGCTGTAACCAATCCTCCAGACATTTGCTACCCCTTAGTTCTTGCGGAACATCTTCAGCATGCGCTGAGTGACGGTGAACCCGCCGAAAATATTGATGCTGGCGATCAGCACGGCGATAAAGGAGAGGAAACTCACCCAGCCGCCGTGACCGATCTGCAACAGCGCGCCGACCACGATAATCCCTGAGATCGCGTTGGTAACCGACATCAACGGGGTATGCAGCGCATGGCTGACGTTCCAGACCACGTAGTAACCGACCACGCAGGCTAGCGCGAACACGGTAAAGTGCGACAGGAACTCTTTCGGCGCCGCGTCCGCCAGCCAGCCGAACAGCAGGATCGCCAGAGCCATCAGGCCATACTTCAGCCACGGCGAGGTCGGTTTGGCTTCGGGTTTGGCGGCCGGTGCGGCGGCGGGCGCCGCTTTCGGCTGGGCGGAGACCTGGATCGGCGGCGCCGGCCAGGTGATTTCACCGCTGCGCACCACGGTAACGCCGCGGATCACCGTATCGTCGAAATCGATGTCGATCTCGCCGTTTTTCTCTTTCGACAGCAGCTTCAGCAGGTTGACCAGGTTGGTGCCGTACAGCTGCGAAGATTGGGTCGGCAAGCGGCTCGGCAGATCGGTATAGCCGATGATTTTCACGCCGTTGTCGGTCACGGTAATGGTGTCGGCCACGGTCAGCTCGCAGTTGCCGCCGGTTTGCGCCGCCAGATCGACGATCACGCTGCCCGGCTTCATCGACGCCACCATCTCTTTGGTGATCAGTTTCGGCGCCGGTTTACCCGGGATCAGCGCGGTGGTGACGATGATATCCACCTCCGCCGCCTGCGCGGCGAACAGCGCCATCTCGGCCTTGATAAAGGCTTCGGACATTACTTTGGCGTAACCGTCGCCGCTGCCCGCTTCCTCTTCAAAATCCAGCTCGAGGAATTCCGCGCCCATGCTCTGCACCTGCTCTTTCACTTCCGGGCGGGTATCGAAGGCGCGTACGATGGCGCCGAGGCTGCCCGCGGCGCCGATCGCCGCCAGGCCGGCCACGCCGGCGCCGATGATCATCACCTTGGCCGGCGGCACTTTGCCCGCGGCGGTGATCTGGCCGGTGAAGAAACGGCCGAACTCATGCGCCGCTTCGACGATCGCGCGGTAGCCGGCGATGTTGGCCATCGAGCTCAGCGCGTCCATCGACTGGGCGCGCGAGATGCGCGGCACCGAGTCCATCGCCAGCGCGGTGACGTTGCGCGCCGCCAGCTTGGCCATCAATTCGGGGTTTTGCGCCGGCCAGATAAAGCTGACCAGCGTGCTGCCTTCGCGCATCAAGGCGATCTCGTCGTCTTGCGGCGCGTTGACTTTCAGAATCAGATCCGACTGCCACACTTCGCTTTCGTCGACCAGCGCCGCGCCGGCGGCCTCGTAGGCGACGTCCTCAAAACTGGCCAGTTTGCCCGCCCCGCGTTCAATCGCGACGGTAAAACCCAGCTTCAGCAGTTGTTCCACCGTTTTTGGCGTGGCTGCGACCCGGGCTTCATTGGCCAACCGCTCTCTTGGTACACCAATACGCATAATGTTCCCTTCTCACCTGTCTTGGATGATGTTTATTATTTTCCTGCCCATAGCACGGCGTCACCGGCGGGCGTGGCATTAACTTGCCCGCACTGATTTCAGACGCCAACTATAACCTACTGAAAATAAGGTCGATGATCCATAATTGCTTACGCATTCAGCTCTGTTTTTACATAAAAACGCCGCGCGTGATATGACAAATCGCAATTTACTGTGAAAAAATCCATACAGAACAGCGCATTCTGCGTGAAAAGAGATTTACGCCCGGCGTAACGATTTATGGCCATGCGCGGTGTAAAAGCATAAAAGTTATCATTTTGTGAATAATTAACATTAATGACACCAAAGCCGTTATTATGGAAACTTATGGCTATGGCGCCATCCGTGCGCCCGGCGTCACCGTCGGCGATTTGTCGCACGGGATAACATAAAATGCTGAGACAGTTTTCAGAATTACATGTAATAATCGACGGCTGAATTACACTTAAACAGTTCAGTACGTTATAAACGTTAATGCGCTAGGCGAAAGGATTTTTTATGAAGCTGAAGACCACGATCATCGCGTCAGCCTTGTTATCACTCACCGCGCTGTCTGCTCATGCGGCGCAAGAGTTAACTCCTGAGAAAGCAGCGGCGCTGAAGCCGTTTGATCGCATCACGATTACCGGCCGCTTCAATGCCATCAATGAAGCCGTCGACGCCGTATCCCGCCGTGCAGACAAACTGGGTGCCGATTCCTTCTATATCCAGGACAGCAACAACAGCAACAACGGCGGCAACTGGCGCGTCACCGCAGACCTTTATCATAAAGATGCGCCAGAAGTGAGCAAAACACCAAAATACCGCGTATTTAACGGCGTGAACGAACTGCCTAAAGAGGAAGCCTATCTGCTGGAGCCTTACGATACCGTGAGCGTCAGCGGTTTCTACCGCAGCCAGCCGGACATCAATGACGCTATCTCCAAAGAAGCGAAGAAAAAAGGCGCCGCCTCGTTCTTCATCGTGCGCCAGGTTGACGCCAACTCCGGCGGCAACCAGTTCGTTACCGCCTACATCTATAAGGCCGATGCGCCAAAACGCCGCGTGCAGAGCCCGGACGCCATTCCGGCCGATTCTGACGCCGGCCGCGCCGCACTGGCCGCCGGCGGCGCCGCTGCCGCGAAAGTCGAAATTCCTGGCGTCGCGTCTTCCGGTTCGCCAAGCCGCGAAGTGGGTCGTTTCTTTGAAACCCAGTCTTCTACCGGCCAACGCTATACCGTCACGCTGCCTAACGGCACCAAGATCCAGGAAGTGAACAACGTGACCGCCGCGCAGATGGTGCCGTTCGATTCCGTCACCTTCACCGGCCACTTCAACAGCATGACCGATGTCTCCACCGAAGTGGCGAAACGCGCGGCCGAGAAAGGCGCCAAGTACTACCACGTCACCCGCCAGTGGCAGAACAAGAGCGGCGGCAACCTGACCGTCAGCGCCGATCTGTTCAAATAAAACCCGCTTTTCGGTTTACCATCGGGCAGCCCTTGAGCTGCCCGTTTTTATTGCCGCTTTTTTCATCGCACGTTGAATAGTTTTTTGTAAATTCCGCATATTCAATCATTGCATCTCTAATCATCCCTCCGTAAAATTTGCGCCAATTTTTAGGGCTATTGTCTATTCGCGCAGTGGTAGTTAATACATTGTTGCCACCAAGCAGTTCCCTTCCAGTTGTTTATTCTGCGTTCAGGATCCGTCATTGGAAAAAAAACTCGGTCTTACCGCGCTAACCGCTTTGGTGCTCAGCTCAATGCTGGGTGCCGGCGTGTTCAGTCTGCCGCAAAACATGGCGCAGGTCGCCAGCCCCGCCGCGCTGCTGCTGGGTTGGGGGATCACCGGCGTCGGCATTCTGTTTTTGGCCTTCGCCATGCTGTTGCTTACGCGTTTGCGTCCGGATCTGGACGGCGGCATTTTCACCTACGCCAAGGAAGGGTTCGGCGAGCTGGTGGGCTTCTGCTCCGCCTGGGGTTACTGGCTGTGCGCCGTGATCGCCAACGTCTCGTATCTGGTGATCGTGTTCGCGGCGCTGAGTATCTTCACCGATCGCGGCGGCAGCGTGATTCTCGGTGACGGCAATACCTGGCAAGCGCTGATCGCCGAATCCGCCCTGCTGTGGATCGTGCACGCGCTGGTGCTGCGCGGCGTGCAAACCGCCGCCAGCATCAATCTGGCGGCCACCCTCGCCAAGCTGTTGCCGCTGGGAATGTTCGCCGTTCTGGCGGCGATCGCCTTTAAAATGGACGTGTTCACGCTGGATTTCAAAGGCATCGCCCTCGGCAAGCCGGTGTGGGAACAGGTCAAGGACACCATGTTGATCACCCTGTGGGTGTTTATCGGCGTGGAAGGCGCGGTGGTGGTTTCCGCCCGCGCCCGCAATAAGAAAGACGTGGGCCGCGCCACTATGCTGGCGGTGCTGTCGGCGCTGGCGGTGTATCTGATGGTGACGCTGCTGTCGCTGGGCGTGGTGCCGCGCAGCGAACTGGCCGAAATGCGCAATCCGTCGATGGCGGTGCTGATGGTGGAACTCATCGGCCCGTGGGGTGACGTGCTCATCGCCGCCGGCCTGATCATTTCCGTGTGCGGCGCCTACCTGAGCTGGACCATCATGGCGGCGGAAGTGCCGCTGCTGGCCGCGCAGCACGGCGCGTTTCCGCGCGTGTTCGGCAAGCAGAACCGCCATCATGCCCCGTCCTCTTCGCTGTGGCTGACCAACATCGCGGTGCAGCTGGCGCTGGTGCTGATCTGGCTGACCGGCAGCAACTATAACTCGCTGCTGACCATCGCTTCGGAAATGATCCTGGTGCCTTACTTCCTGGTTGGCGCGTTTCTGTTCAAGGTGGCTTACCGCCGCCGCGACAAACGCCTGATCTTCGCCGCCACCGGCGCCTGCGTCTATGGCCTGTGGCTGCTGTACGCTTCCGGGCTGATGCACCTGCTGATGTCGGTGCTGCTGTATGCGCCTGGGCTGTTGGTGTTCATGTATGCCCGCCGCGGCCACCGGGACATCAATCTGCTCAACCGGCTGGAGAAGAGCAGCATCTTCTTGCTGCTGGCGGCCACGCTGCCTGCCGGTTGGCTTATGCTGCACTAAAATCGCCTGTCGATGCGGCTGCCCGTCAGCCGCATTTCGTTTCCCCCCTTCTTTCCTCGTTACCCCGCTACCCGTTGTTGATCCGTCAGTTGCTCCTCTTGCGATCTTAAATGCAATTAATTATCATTATCATTTGAACATTAACGGCAAGACGCGAGTGCCCCCTGCCGAGAGGCGTCAGGAGGCGGGTTTAGACCGGCTGAAAATGGAAGGCATTTCATGGCTGAAAAACTGCTGCACGCATTACCCTTGTTTGCCGCCTGGGAAGCGCTGATCGCCGAGGGCAACACGGCATTCAATCAGCGGCGCGATCGCCTGGCGATGGCGCACTACCAGCAGGCGCTGGAGGCCGCTCAGGCGCTCGTCGCCGAGCGGCCCTGGCAAAACGCGGAATATACCGAACGGTTTGACGCACTGCATCTTTTCGAATCCGCCCTGGCCGCGCTGATCGTCACGTTCAACAACATCACCCATCTGCGCCTGCGGCAAAAGCCGCTTCGCGGCGTAGAACCCCACGTGCATCAGGCCCGGCTCGCCATCGAGCAACTGATGGACGACACCTCGCTGTGCGAACAGATGCAGCAGATCGCCGAACGGCACCTGCTGCGGTTCCGAATTGAAACGCTGCAGGCGCTGCGCGAGCACCGGCTGCCGGAAACCAGCGTCTGCGCGCCCGCGGCGAACCATTCCGCCACCGTGCATTAACAACGCCACCACGACCTGAGGGGTAATCTGCCAATGAATGAATTGAATGATGAGATGAAGAAGATGCTGGCCAAACAGCTGCCTGTGCAGGCGACCAGCAGCCCGAGCGGCGTGCCCGATATCGGCCCCAAGCGCTCTTTGCGCCTGTATGATGACCGTACGCTGATTTACAACGAAAATACCGGTGGCCAGACGCTGCAAAATATCAGGGAAGGATCGAAAATGGCCGTCGTGGTTATCGATCGCGAGGCGCTGGACGGTTACCGCTTCGTCGGCACCCCGGAACTGTTCCTGGCGGGCAAGCCGTTTGACGATGCGCTGGCGTTTGCAGAAAAAAATGGAATAAAGCCGCCGAAATACGCGGTGCTGATCCATATAGACGGTATTTATACCCTGCGCTCCGGCCCCAATGCCGGGACCCGGCTTTAGAGGCCGAGCGCTACGCGGCGCGGAATATCTCGTTCATGGTTAGGCTATCGCGGCAAGTCAATTGCCTAACCATCAACGAGTGGCCGGGTTGATTCCCGGTCAGCTTTTAGGGGGAATGGTGACGGTCATGCGCTCACCCACCAGAGCGATCGCGATGCCTTCCGCGCACTCTTTCTGAATGGCCGCCAGCTGCTGCGCCTCCAGCGCATAGGGCAGCTGAATATCAAATACCGTCAGGCCCTGCTGCTGCGCCAGGTCAATCAGGCGCACGATATTGGTTTCATCGCTGACCTGGGTTGACACCACCTGCAGCGCCAGCTCTTTCAACTGCTCTTTGCGCGTTTGTGACGTGGTCACGCGCGATTTCAACACCATGCCGAAGATCGGCATCACACCATAAATAGCATCAACAAAGCGCCAGTGCTTCCTGCACGATGCGGACAGAAAATCCATATAGTCGAAACAGATTTTCTCACTGCGCGCGATGGATGCAAGGTGATTGCTGTTCATCCCCTCATTCCTCTCATGGCCAGTGTTAACCCGTGGTCTTTCAAGCCGCCGCCGGGCGACAACCTGAAATGCATTGGGGATCTTACATCCAGAAATGGATAATCATGCGAAGCTTTAACGACTTTCCGCCGTATGATGGCATAATTCCCCTATTGTTTGCCAGTCTGTCCAGGAGCTTTAATCAATGGAACACCCCAACTCTGCCCCGGTGCTGATTACCGGCGGCGCGCGGCGCATCGGGCTGGCGCTCGCCAGAGCGTTTCTCCAGCGCGGCGTTCCCGTCATCATCGCCTATCGCAGCGAATATCCGGCGATGGCCGAGTTGAAAGCCTTGGGCGCCTGCTGCATTCAGGGCGACTTTTCCACGCACGAAGGCATTTACCGTTTCGCCGACCAGGTGCGGCAGGTGGCGCCCAAATTGCGCGCGGTGATCCACAACGCCAGCGCCTGGCAGGCAGAGTCGCCGCAGGTGCCGCCGGAACAGGTGATGGCGGCGATGCTGCAAATTCACGTCTATACGCCCTATTTGCTCAACCAACTGCTTGAAACCTGCCTGACCGGCCAGGGCCAGGCCGGCGCGGACATTATCCATCTGACCGACTACGTGGTGGAAAAAGGCAGCGACAAACATATCGCCTACGCCGCCAGCAAGGCCGCGCTGGACAATATGACCCGTTCGTTCGCCCGCAAGCTGGCGCCGGAGGTCAAGGTCAACGCCATTGCGCCGGCGCTGATCATCTTCAATCCTGGCGACGACGAGGCTTATCGCCAGCAGGCGCTGGCGAAATCGCTGATGAAGGTCGCGCCGGGCGAGAGCGAAGTGGTCAACCTGGTGAACTACCTGATGGAGAGCCGCTACGTCACCGGCCGCACCCACGGCGTCGACGGCGGCCGGCCGCTGCGCTGAGGCCAAGATCCGCATGGCGCATCGCCGCGGGCCGCGCTATGCTGAAATCCGCTTTTCTTATTAAAACACGGGCATATGCATAAAATTGTTTTTGTGGAAGACGATCCCGAAGTCGGCAAACTGATCGCCGCCTATCTGGGCAAACACGACATCGAGGTGCTGATCGAGCCGCGCGGCGACAGCGCGCAGGCGCGCATCGCGCACGAGCAACCCGATTTGGTGCTGCTGGACATCATGCTGCCCGGCAAAGACGGCATGACGCTGTGCCGCGATCTGCGCCCCACCTTCCCCGGCCCGATCGTGCTGCTCACCTCGCTCGACAGCGACATGAACCATATCCTGTCGCTGGAGATGGGCGCCAACGACTATATCCTGAAAACCACGCCGCCGGCGGTGTTGCTGGCACGCCTGCGTTTGCACCTGCGCCAACACGGCCAACAGCCGAAAGAAGAGTCGGTTCAGCCGCTCACCCAGCACAACGCGCTGCATTTCGGGCTATTGTGCATCGATCCGGTCAACCGGCAGGTCACGCTGGGCGAAGAAACTGTCACGCTGTCCACCTCGGATTTCGATCTGCTGTGGGAGCTGGCGACCCACGCCGGGCAGATCATGGATCGCGAGGCGCTGCTGCAAAACCTGCGCGGCGTGAGCTATGACGGTATGGACCGCAGCATCGATGTGGCGATCTCCCGCCTGCGCCGCAAGCTGTACGACAACGCGCTGGAGCCGTTCCGTATCAAGACCGTGCGCAATAAAGGTTATCTGTTCGCCCCTAACGCCTGGGCATCGGTGCAACAATGAGAAAACTTTTCGTCCAGTTCTTCCTGTTGCTGTTCGTCTGTTTTCTGGTGATGGCGATGCTGGTCGGCCTGGTGTACAAGGTGACCGCCGAGCGCGCCGGCCGCCAGTCGATGGACGATCTGATGAAAAGTTCGCTGTACCTGATGCGCAGCGAGCTGCGCGAAATCCCGCTGAAGGACTGGAACAAGACCATCGCCACGCTGGATCTCAACCTGTCGTTCAAGCTGCATATCGAACCGCTCGGCAAACAGGAGCTGAGCGAGGATCTGAAAAAGCGGCTGCGGCTGGGGGAAATCATCGCCCTCGACGATCAGTACACCTTTATGCAGCGCATTCCGCGCAGCCACTATGTGTTGGTGGTCGGCCCCATTCCTTATCTGTTCTACCTGCATCAGATGCGCCTGCTGGATCTGGTGTTGCTGGTGTTTATCGGCATGTCGCTGGCGCTGCCGGTGTTTCTGTGGATGCGGCCGCACTGGCAAGACCTGCTCAAGCTGGAAAACGCCGCCCAGCGGCTCGGCGCCGGGCATCTGGATGAACGCACCCACTTCGATCCCACCTCCAGCCTGAGCCGGCTCGGCGTGGCGTTCAACCAGATGGCCGACAACGTCAACACCCTGATCGCCAGCAAGAAACAGCTGATCGACGGCATCGCGCACGAGCTGCGCACGCCGCTGGTTCGCCTGCGTTACCGGCTTGAAATGAGCGATAACCTGTCCGACAGCGAGCAGCAGGCGCTGAACCGCGATATCGGCCAGTTGGAGTCGCTGATCGACGAGCTGCTGACCTATGCCCGTCTGGACCGTCCGCAGGTTGCGTTAAACATTGAACCCATCGATCTGCCAAAGTGGCTCGAGGACAAGGTCGATGATATCCGCCTGATCCATCAGGATCGCGACATCCAGCTCGATATCCCGCACGTCGGCGACTTCGGCGGCGTCGATCTGCGCCTGATGGAGCGCGTGCTCGACAACCTGGTCAACAACGCGCTGCGCTATTCCGAACAGCGGCTGCGCGTTGGCCTGTGGTTTGACGGCGACCTCGCCTGCTTGCAGGTCGAGGATGACGGGCCGGGTATCCCGCCGGAAGAGCGCGAACGGGTGTTTGAACCTTTCGTCCGTCTCGATCCCAGCCGCGATCGCGCTACCGGCGGCTGCGGGCTGGGGCTGGCCATCGTCCATTCCATCGCCGTCGCCCACCAGGGACAGGTGTTCGTCGAAGGCAGTTCGCTCGGCGGCGCCAGCTTCCGTTTCTGCTGGCCGGTGAAGCCGACATTCAGTTTAAAAGCCGATCTGGCGTAATGCCGCCAGACCTTCTCATTGGAGCCGAATAATAATGACATCTGCACATTCCAACACGTCTGCTTACGATCACCTGCGTGCCCTGTTCAGCCGGCTGTCGCGTTTCGGCCACCTGTCCGCCATCGCCGGTTGGGACATGCAAACCATGATGCCGCCGGGCGGCAGCAAGGCGCGCTCCGAAGCGCTGGCCGAGCTGAGCGTGCTGCAGCACCAGATTTTAACGGCACAAAGCACCGGCGCGCTGTTGGATCGCGCGCAGCAAGAGACGCTGGACGAACTCGATCGCGCCAACCTGCGCGAAATGCGCCGCCAATATGAAGACGCCGTGCTGCTGCCGGCCGCGCTGGTCGAAGCCAAGTCGCTCGCCGGCGCGCGCTGCGAACACGCCTGGCGCGCCCAGCGCCCGGCCAACGACTGGGACGGCTTCGCCGAGAACCTGCGCGAGGTGGTCAAGCTCAGCCGGGAAGAAGCGCAGATCCGCGCGCAGGCGGCCGGCACCAGCCGTTACGACGCCCTGCTCAACCTGTATGAACCAGGCATGCGCAGCAGCGATCTCGACCGCATCTTCGGCGATCTGAAAACCTGGCTGCCGGATCTGCTGCAGCGCGTGGTGGCCAAACAGGCCAATGAAGCTTGCCAGACGCCTCAGGGGCCGTTCAATGTGGACACCCAGCGCCAGCTGAGCCTCAGCGTGATGAAGCTGCTCGGTTTCAACTTCGACAACGGCCGCGTCGACGTCAGCGCCCATCCGTTCTGCGGCGGCGTGCCGGAAGATGTGCGCATCACCACGCGTTACAACGAGAAAGAGTTTTTGACCGCGCTGCTCGGCATCGTGCACGAAACCGGCCACGCCCGCTACGAGCAGAACCTGCCGCGCGATCTGCTCGGCCAGCCGGTCGCCCTGGCCCGTTCCACCGCTATCCACGAATCGCAAAGCCTGCTGTTCGAAATGCAGCTGGCGCGCGGCAATGAATTCCTGAAAATCTTGCGCCCGCTGGTCACCGCGCAGTTTGGTGAACAGCCGGCGCTGGAAGAAGCCAACTTCATTCGCCTCAACCAGCGCGTTAAACCGGGCCTGATCCGCGTCGACGCCGACGAGGTGAGCTATCCTGCCCACGTCATCCTGCGCTACGAAATTGAAAAAGCGCTGATCGAAGGCGATATCGAGGTGGAAGACATTCCGGCGCTGTGGAATGAGAAGATGCAGGCTTACCTCGGCCTCGACACCATCGGCAACTACCGCAACGGCTGCATGCAGGATATTCACTGGACCGACGGCGCTTTCGGCTACTTCCCGACATACACCCTCGGCGCGATGTACGCCGCGCAGCTGTTCCACAGCGTGCGTCAGGCGTTGCCTTCGCTGAGCGAAGATATCGCCGCCGGCAACCTGCAGCCGCTGTTCCACTGGTTGCAGCACAACATTTGGCGCCACGGCAGCCGTTTCCCGACCGAGACGCTGATCGCCAACGCGACCGGTGAAGCGCTCAACCCACGCTACTTCCGTCAGCATTTGGAAACCCGCTACCTGTAATCTCTCCTGGCGCGGCCCCGGTGAACTGCACCCCAAATATTGGACACATCTGACATTTGGAGGTGCAGTTCTATGAAGTTTTCGCTGCAAGACAAACTCAGTGCCGTCCGGCATTACCTTGCCGGGCTTGGCAGCCAGCGGCAAACCGCAAGAAAATTCTCCGTCGCTCATGTCCAGTTGCGGCGCTGGATTGCCGCCTATCGACACCATGGCGAGTCGGGTCTGCAACCCGGACGTCGGCGACGCTACACGCCAGAGTTCAAGCTTGCCGCCGTCGAGTTTG